>CAJXSA010000005.1 GCA_913060595.1 uncultured Ignavibacteria bacterium | reverse complement strand
CGCGCGTCGATGCCCGCCGGCCGGTCGAACTGCGTGTCGTCCCAGCCCGGACCGCCGACTTCCGCGGCCATGCTGCCGCGCAGGTCGAACTTCCGTACCGTTGCGTCCCCGCCATCCACCACGTACACCGCGCCGAAGGCGTCGACCGAGAGCGCCGTCGCATCGGAGAAGCTGCCGAAGCGGTACTCCTCGATCAGCGCGTCGGGCAGCCGGGCAGCGTCATCCTGCGCACCTGCCTGCGGTGGGAGGAGCAGTAGTGATGCAGCGAGGGCGAGAAGCATGCGCATGCTTCCCCCTATTGCGTTGTGAAGATGTCGACGATGGGACTGCGGAAGAGCAGGGGGAGATCGAGCGAGGAGTTCATGCGAATCGCAAGACGCGCACGGGGGGAGAGCTCCGTGTCGACCGGCTCGAGTCCGTAATCGGGGGAGCGGAAGGTAATTTCGAGGGTGGTCTTTGCGGGAATGGTCACCTTGCGCACGCGCCGGTCCTCGACGAGAACCACGGCCGGGAAGCGGCGCAGCGGACGCGCGTCCGGGCCGTTCGCGACAATCATCTCAGGATCGGTGAGCGTGACGTCGGTTTCGCTCGCGTTGGTGACACTCAGGCGGAGCACCGCGTTGCACGACGGCTTGGATCCCGGCATGAAGTCGTTCCACACCTGTGTCTCCGCCGGTGCGACGGTGAGATAGTCGTACAGCGTGGGAGTGCCGGCGCAGGCGCTCATCACGAGGATGAGCGCCGCGGCGAGCAGGAAATTACTTGGTCGTAACCGTGACAGGCATGCTCTTGACATCGGTGCGGTATCCGTCTGTTGTCTGGAATGCGAGTCCCACGATGGCCTGCGGGTGCTTCTTCGTATCGAATGCCTTGAGTCCGAGCGGCATTACCACCGGCACGTCACGCGTCTCTTTCGGCAGCAGGCGGACGGTGGATATCGAACCGTAGGAATCGGGGATGATGGGACGGAAGCGAAGCAGGGCTTCGTTCGTCGCGGCGCTGATCAGCTCACCCTCGAGGAAACCGACGTTCATCTGCTTCTCGGTGCGGTTGATGAGCCGCACGGTGATGGTTGCCGTCATCTGGCGCTCGGAACCCACTTTCTCAGAGTTGATGGTGATGTCGCCGTAGGAAATGGCGAGGGAATCAGTGATTGCGTCCGAAGAACAGCCGGCCAGCAGTATCGCCAGCATCGCGAAAACGGAAACAAAACGGATTTTCATAGAAACTCACGCATTATGAGATTGAAATAGGATTGCCTGTCGCGGGAAGGGGGACATGAACAACGGCCGGAGCAGATCCGGCCGTCGTTCGCTGGAATTTCTAACGCCGTTCCGCCGATGCGACGGGCGGATTCGGAATGTCTAGTTGAGGCGGAAGCGGACCGGAACGGAGACTTTCACGTTCACCGGTTTGCCGCGCTGCATGCCCGGGTTGAAGGTGACCTTCTTGACCGCTTCCATCGCGGCTTCGTCGCAGCCGCCGCCGATGCCGCGCAGGACATCGGTGCCGGTGACTTTGCCGTTCCTGTTCACATACGCAAGGACGATCACCGTGCCTTCCACGCCGGCGCGAATCGCGAGATCCGGGTACACCAGGTGATTCTTGACCGCTTCGAGTCCGCCGATGATGGTCGGGGGATCTTCCACGACTTCGAAGTACACTTCTTCTTCCTCGACCTTTTTCGGTGCGGGAGGCGCTGCGGGCGCGTCCATCACGGCGTCCATGTTGATCTCGGAGCTGATGTCGATGTCATCGATGGCATCGGCGCTCGGCGCCTCGATGGGAATGGGGGGACGCGGCGGGGGCGGGGGACGGTTTTCCTGGCGGGGGGTTTCAATATCTTCGACCTTCACGACCTCGTCGCTGGCCTCGATCGCCACGGCCTCGCGCTCGATATCCGGGAAAAACGCGAATGCGGCGGTCACCAGAAGAAGGGCGACCACGAGCGAAATCTCGAAATACCTCCGCGCCTTGGCTTTGACGTCCGCTTGAGGGGTTTTTTCGACTGCCATCGTGTAATCCTGCTCTTATCGTAAATAAAAAGTTCGCAGTATTCAGGTACAGCAATATACCTCTGCGCTGTAGTATTGTCAACACAGTTTCTACGTTCCCGTTCCCTCACATTGTTCCCGCATGCCTGAATTTCCGGCATCAAACAAAATATGGCCACCGGATATTGTGTTTTCCTGCGTGGCTTCGTATATTTGAAATCTCGCCTGGATGGCGGAATAGGCAGACGCGCTACATTCAGGATGTAGTATCCGAAAGGGTGTGCAGGTTCGACTCCTGTTCCAGGCACGAGAAAAAATCCCGGCTCTTTGAGCCGGGATTTTTGCGTTGGTCCCGCTGCGCGGGACGCGGGGATCCCGCTGGCGCGGGATGCGGGGGTCCCGGACCATGCCTCCTCGCTCTCACGCGACCATCGCGTCGCCGGGACGCCTGGGCCCCGCTGCGCGGGGCGCTTGAGGAGGCTCCGCCGGGAGTCGGCAGAACGCGAGGTAACTTCTGACGGTCTCGGGGTTTACTCTGGGAGGACACACTTGTGAGTGAGGCGATGCGCAAGGGACATGTATTCTATGCCTTCTTAGGGACACTGCTGCTTCTCTGTACTGCAGCGACGGCACAGCCGAATCTCACCTTCAAGCGCATCACGGTCAACTGGCCGACCATCGAAGTCTATTTCGCGGTGGGCTGCGAGGGAGCACCCGCGTACCATATGACAAAACGGGATTTTCGCATATGGGAGAACGGGGAGGAAGTCGAGGACTTTACGCTCTGGTGCCCGGATCCGTCGATTCGCTGCGCGCTGTCGGTGGCCTTCGTCGCGGACGTGAGCGGCAGCATGCGGGGCGATCCGCTGGAAGAGGCGAAATTGAATATCCGGTATTTCATCGATCTCTTCGACGGCGTGCTCGACGAGGCGGCCATGGTGACGGCGGGCAGCGCAACGCGCGTGACGCAGCAGATGACGACGCTCAAACCCCTGCTGTACCGGGCCAAGGACAGCCTGCGTGCCGCCGGCGCCTCGCGTCTGTACGACGGCATCATCGCCGGCATCGAGACGCTGATCAGCAGCGGCGTCAACCAGTGCCGCGCGGTGCTGGTGTTTTCGGACGGACACGACAACAGCTCGGAGAAGAAACCGTCGGACATCATTTCCCTCGCCAATCGCAACCGCATCCGCGTGTTCACCATCGGTACCGGGTACGTCACGCAGAGCAGTGAACTTGAAATGATCGCGCTGCTGACCGGGGGACGCTATTATCAGAATCCCAATGCAGGACAGATGGCGGCCATATACCAGGAGATCAATACCATCATCTTCCAGGGCTTCCAGGAATGCGTGATGACGTATCAGCGGGACTGCGCCGACGGCAGCCTGCGCACGGTGCAGGTCGCACTCGAGGATTTCTGCGGCGGACGTGACGAACGGAGCCGGACATACCGCGCGCCGCTGGACTCGACCACCTTCCATGTACAGCGACTGCGCATCGACGATGTGGTCTCAACGCCGGGTCCCGTCGCCACGGTGCCCCTGATTGCGGACATGGTGCACGGTGGAATGCTGCAGCCATTTACTATGACGCTGCGCGGCGGCGCGGAGCGTCGTCCGATCGCAGGCGTGCGCATACCCGACGGCAGTCCCCTGCAGGGAGCCGATATGGACCTGCGCCGCTACACCGACAGCGTACGCATCGAACTGCGCGAAGCCGTATCGGTGCAGGCGGCGGACACGCTGCTCGCAATCGATTTCGGCATCGCGGGCGTGCACGACAGCGCGTATTTCCCGCTGCATGCCGTTCCCGAAGACGCGCTGCCATGCGTCACAACGGAAATACTCCCCGGCGGATATCGCGTGGTGCCGCGGCTGCTGCCGCTCGTCGAGCCGGGCGGGGACGTCTTGGCCTGTCCGGAGGAGACCGTCGTACTGACGGCCAACCGGGGCTTCGCATCCTACCGCTGGTCCACCGGCGACAGCAGCCGCAGCATCGCCGTGACGCAGGCGGGATCGGTGCACGTGGACGTGGTCGATGCGCGCGGGGACACACTGCGTTCCGCGGCGACGCAAGTGCGCTTCCATCCAGCGCGCGACGTGCGCATACAAGCCGACGGTCCGCTGCGCGTCTGCAATCCCGGCGAAGTGCGCCTGCATGTCGCAGGCGAGGTCGGCGGGGCCAGCGTGTACTGGAATGGCAGCAGCTGGCCGCGCGACATCTATGCAGCCGATGCGAGCGGCGTATACTGGGCCGAGGTCGTCGACAGCAGCGGCTGCAGGCATGCGACGGACACCGTGCGCGTCGAGGTCGTCGCACCCCCGGTGCGTCTGAACGTGTCCGACGAGGAATGGCTCTGCGTCGGTGAGGAGCGCACACTGCGCGTTATCGAACAGTATCCGCGCTACGTTTGGTCCACCGGCGACAGCACGCAGTCCATCACCGTCATCGGAGGGGACGACGGTCCGTGGATTTACGTCACGGCCTGGGACAGCGCGGGCTGCATGAGTTATCGCAAGAGCGTGCGCCTGCACACCTATCGTGAGCCGAAGCTGCGCATTTTTCCTGAAACGCAGCTGGTTCTGTGCGACAGCGCCGCGGTGGATCTCACCGCCTCGGGCGACTTCGTCACCTGGCAGTGGTCCACCGGCGACAGCACGCAGACGACTACCGTGCACAAAGCGGGCACGTACGCCCTGCGCGCCGTCGATGCGAAGGGCTGTACTGCGCGCGACAGTGTACATGTGTTCGATGCGGCGGCGATTCCTCCGCCGACGATTTACGCACCGCAGGGCGCGACGCTCTGCGGAGGAGAGAGCCTTCCGCTGGACGGCGGTGCGGGATACGTCGCCTGGCGCTGGTCCACCGGTGACAGCACACGCGTGATCAGCGTGGGTGATACGGGGACATACTCCGTCGACGTCACCTCCTACGGCGGCTGCGTGCGCCGTTCCGCACCGATCACAGTGACGGGGGAAATCGGACCACCTCCCGTGATTGCTGTCGAGGGCGAAACCCTGCTCTGTCCGGGAGACACCGTGCGGCTCACCGCGCCGGCCGGACAGGATTTCTACTTCTGGAGCAACGGGCGCAGCGATGCGGCGATCACGGTCTCACAGCCAGGCGTCTACGCGGTGACCTATGTCAGTCCGGGCGGCTGTGAGAACACCTCCGATGCGGTCCGCGTGCGCATGCGCGAGGAAATTCCGCCGGAAATCACACGCACGGGAGATGTGCTTTCCACCACACCGAAAGCCGTCGCATACCAGTGGTTCCGCGAGGACGCCCGCATGCCCGGCGCGACGACGCCCACGCTGCAGCTGCCGGGCACGGGACGCTACGCGGTGGAAATCGTGGACAGCTGCGGAAGGACACTGCGCTCGGGAGATTTCCCCGTCTCCGTGCTCGATGCCGGCGTTCTGACGGCGGCGACACCGTCGCTCTGGCTCTACCCCGAACCGGCATCCGACCGGCTGACACTGCACGTTCGGGGAGTGCAGGGACCGCTGCGCGCAGAGCTGATCGATCTGCTCGGCCGCCGGAAACTGCTGCGCCGTTTCGACGGGGGTGGCATGCGGCAGCTGGACGTCGCCGTACTGCCGCGCGGGGTGTACATCCTGCGCCTGACGCATGCGGACGGCGCGATGCTGCGGCGCGTGCTGCTCGAGTGAGCGTCCCGGCGACGTTGTTCCATTCCTCATGCCTCCCGCGTATTTTCCAGCATGAAGCTGCTCACAACGGAATTCTACCGACGTCCGACCCTCACCGTGGCACGCGATCTCCTCGGCAAGGTCTTCGTGCGACGCGAAGGGGGCGATACGCTCAGCGGACGCATCGTGGAGGTGGAGGCATATCATCAGGACGGTGACGAGGCGGCGCATTCCTTCGGGGGAGAACGGGAGCGCAACCGCGTGATGTTCCGTGACGGGGGACTGCTGTACGTCTACTTCACCTATGGCATGCACTTCTGCATGAACGTGGTCACCGAACGTGAGGGCACCGGGGCCGCGGTGCTCATCCGCGCACTCGAACCGATGGAGGGTGTCGCACGCATGCGCGAGAACAGGGGAGCGGGGAAAACGGACGTGGAGCTGACCAACGGTCCCGCCAAGCTGTGCCAGGCGCTGGGGATAGGGCGCGGGGAAAACGGCCTGTCGCTGGACGGCGGCATCGTGGGCATGTACGACGACGGAGCGGCGCCGGGGGCGGAAATCGGGATTTCCACCCGTGTCGGGATTTCCCGCAGCACGGAACTCCCCTGGCGGTTTTTTCTGACCGGAAACCGCTGGGTATCCCGCGGACGGCCGTCTCATCCGACCATCTGACCGACACGCAAACCCTTAATTTTTTTTGACCTGAAAAAAAGAATTCGGGTCTTGGTATCTGTTTGTTTTTTTCACATTTTGAAGTCACGAGAACTGCCTTTTCACCACTGCATCAACCCGTCGAGACTCGATTTGCGCACGATCACTTCTCAGCGACCGCAGACGTCCTTCCATACATTTTTCCTCGCCTTTCCTACTCTCAGAAACAATACAAGGAAGGTATCATGAGCACTGGTGCCTATGCGTTCCTGTACTTCGGGGATACCGAACAACTTTTACCCGCGATCGACGCGCTGAAGGGGCTGCCGCAGACGCAGTCCTGGCATGCCGTGGACGGCCACTATCATTTGGCCGTCGCGTTGTCCGACAATGGAGCGCGGGAACAACTCGAGGCGCTTCCCGGCGTGCAGCGTATGCTGTACTGTCCGGTGGAGACCGAGGTGCGCGGCGGATTCACCGTCGAAGCCGAGCCCTCGTACGCGTGGCTGACGATGGAAATCGACAGCGAGAAAGCGGCGGCCGTGGAGGAGGCGCTGCGTGCGCTTCCGGAAAGCGCGCTGCCGGCACTGGCCTTCGGCGGCGGTTTCGCCGTCGCGGCGATGCGTGGCGCAACGTTCGAAGTGGTGGACAAAATGGTGGAAAGCGCCGTTCGTCCGCTCGACGGCGTGCTCCGCGTCAAACGGGACTGGATCATCGACCTCACCCAATTATAGAGGCAGACAGATGGTAGAACAACACACCGAAGAATTCAAGCAATTCAACGTCGACCTCTGGAAGTACGACGGACATGAGGGTGCGCTCATTCCTCTGCTGCAGTCGGCGCAGGACACCTACGGGTATGTCCCCGAAAAAGCCATTCATTACATCAGCCACGTCACCGGCATTCCCGCCGCGGAGATTTACGGTGTCGTGACCTTCTATGCGCAGTTCCGCACCAAGCCGCTGGGCAAGAACATCATTCGCGTCTGCAACGGCACGGCCTGCCATGTCAACGGCGTGAAGGAACTGTACAACACGATACAGGAAGAGATGAGCCTCAATTACGACGACACCACCGAGGACGGGCAGTTCAGCCTGCTGTCGGTGGCGTGCATCGGCTGCTGCTCGCTCGCTCCGGTGATCACGATCAACGGTGAGGTGTTCGGTCGCCTCACGGCAGCGAAGCTGCGCAAAATCCTCCGCGATGCCCAGCGTCGCGCCAAAGACACTGAACAGTAAAGGCGGCGAGGCATACATGAAAACAGTACTTGTTGGACTCGGAACCTGCGGCATCTCCGCAGGAGGAGAAAAGGTCTACCGGGCGCTTCAGGAAGAACTGAAGGAAAACCCCGGAGCATTCGAACTGAAAGAAACCGGCTGCATCGGCATGTGCTACCGCGAACCCCTGGTGGAGATCCAGGACGGGAACGGCGGCAGCCACATGTACGCGGAAGTCTCTCCCGAACGCGTCGGGCGCATCGTCGAGGAAGATATCGTCGGCGGCGGCACCATCGATGAATGGCTCGCCACGGGCGAGGACAGGGAAAAGGGATTTTTCGAAAACCAGGTGCGCATCGTCCTGCGCAACTCCGGCATCATCGACCCGGGCAGCATCGAGGAGTATCTTGCGCGCGACGGCTACAAGGCCGCCACCAAGGCCCTGAAGGAAATGACACCCGAGCAGGTGATCGACGAGGTACTGGCCTCCGGTCTCCGCGGACGCGGCGGCGGCGGTTTCCCGACGGGCAAGAAATGGCAGTTCACCCGCGGCGCCGAAGGCACGAAAAAATACATTATCTGCAACGCGGACGAAGGGGACCCCGGCGCGTTCATGGACCGCTCGATTCTCGAGAGCGATCCGCACGCAGTGCTCGAAGGCATGCTTATCGCGGGCTACGCGATCGGCGCCGACGAGGCGTACATCTACTGTCGCGCGGAGTATCCGAAAGCCATCGCACGCCTGCGCCAGGCGATTTCGCAGGCGGTGAAACGCGGACTGCTGGGCGAGAACATCGCCGACAGCGGCTTCAATTTCAAGATAAAGATCAAGGAAGGCGCCGGCGCTTTCGTCTGCGGTGAGGAAACCGCACTGATCGCGTCCATCGAGGGACGCCGCGGCATGCCGCGCTTCCGCCCGCCGTTCCCGGCGGTGTCCGGACTCTGGGGCAAGCCGACGAACATCAACAACGTCGAGACCTTCGCCAACGTCCCGTGGATCGTCGCCAACGGCGGCGCCGCCTTCGCGGACTACGGCACGGAGAACAGCAAGGGCACGAAAGTGTTCGCCATGGCCGGCAAGGTGCGTCGCACGGGACTGATCGAAGTGCCGATGGGACTGACCATCAAGTCCATCATCTTCGACGTCTGCGGCGGCATTCACGACGACAAGGAATTCAAGGCCGTGCAGATGGGCGGTCCCTCCGGCGGCTGCATTCCCGCCGCGATGTGCGACATCCCCGTCGACTACCAGGAAGTGAACAAGACCGGCGCCATCATGGGCTCGGGCGGACTGATCGTCATGGACGAAACCACCTGCATGGTGGACGTGGCGAAGTTCTTCCTTACGTTTACGCAGGCGGAGTCCTGCGGCAAGTGCACGTTCTGCCGCATCGGCACCAAGCGCATGCTGGAGATTCTCGAGCGCATCACCGACGGACAGGGCACGATGGAAGACCTCGACAACCTCGAGGAACTCAGCGAGCAGATCCGCGCCGCCTCGCTGTGCGGACTCGGACAGACGGCGCCCAACCCCGTCATCACCACGCTGAAGTATTTCCGCGAGGAGTACGAGGCGCACATCAGGGACAAGAAATGTCCCGCGCACGAATGCGCCGCGCTGCTCACCTACGATATCAACGAAAACTGCAACGGCTGCACCGCCTGTGCGCGCGCCTGTCCCACGGCCGCGATTACCGGCGAGCGCAAGGAGATGCATTACCTGAACCAGGATCTGTGCATCAAGTGCGGAAAATGTTTCACTGTCTGTCGCTTTGACGCGGTAACGAAGGACTGAGGTGCACCATGGTAACACTTACGATAAACGGAAAGCAAGTAACCGCATCCCCCGACAAGACCATTCTCCAGGTCTGCCACGACCAGGGAATCGACACCATTCCCACCCTCTGCTACGACGAGAAGCTTCCGCCGTTCGGCTCCTGCTTCCTCTGCGTCGTGGAAATGGAAGGCCAGAGCAGACTTTTCCCGTCCTGCTCGACCAAGGTGGGCGAAGGCATGGTCATCAACACGCAGTCCGAGAAAGTGCGCCGCGCGCGCAAGACCTGTCTCGAGCTGATCGTCTCCAATCACTACGCCGACTGTTTCGGGCCCTGCCGCCTTGCCTGTCCGGCGGACGTCGACATCCAGGGGTACATGTCCCTGATCAGCCTCGGGAAATTCCATGAAGCCGTCGCGCTGATCAAGGAAAAACTCCCGCTGCCGTCGGTCTGCGGCCGCGTCTGCACGCGCAAGTGCGAGGTCAACTGTCGCCGCACACTGGTCGATTCCCCCGTGGGCATTGATTTCCTCAAGCGCTACGTCGCCGACCAGGACATGATCGGCGAGATGTGGAAGCCGGAGGTCAAGGAAGACAACGGCGTGCGTATCGCCATCATCGGAGGCGGTCCGGCCGGACTGACGGCCGCGTACTATCTCGCCGTGGAAGGCTACCGCCCGGTGATTTTCGAGGCCCTGCCGCATCTCGGCGGCATGCTCCGCTACGGCATCCCTGAGTATCGTCTCCCGAAGGAAGTGCTCGACAAGGAAATCAGCTGGATCACGGATCTCGGCGTCGAGGTGCACACCGGCCGCATGCTGGGCAAGGACTTCTCGATGGACGACCTCTTCGAGCAGGGATACCGTTCGGTGTTCGTGGCGCTCGGTGCGCAGATCGGCAAGCCGATGCGCGTCGAGAACGAAGAGGCCGAGGGCGTGCTCTCCGGCGTGGAATTCCTCCGCCAGGTGGAAATGAAGACCAATCCCGACATCAAGGGCCGCGTGGTCGTGGTCGGCGGCGGCAACACCGCCATCGACGCCGCACGCACCTCGCTGCGCCTCGGCGCGAAGGAAGTCGTTCTGCTCTACCGCCGCACGCGCAAGGAAATGCCGGCGAACGAGATGGAAATCGTCGCCGCAGAAGAAGAGGGCGTGAAAATGGAATTCCTCGCCGCCCCGACGCAGGTCAACGTCGAGGACGGCCGCATGAAGTCGCTCGAGTGCCTGCGCATGGAACTCGGCGAACCGGACGAGAGCGGACGCCGCCGCCCGGTGAAAATCGAGGGCAGCGAATACACACTCGACTGTGACTGGATCATCTCCGCCATCGGCCAGGAACCCGATCTCGAGGGTGTGGACGGGGACGAGAAGGTGAAGGTCACGAAGTGGAAAACCATCGAGGCGAAAAGCGGAACCTTTGAAACCGATCGTCCGGGCGTGTTCTCGGGCGGCGACGTGGTGACGGGGCCGGCGGACGCCGTCGACGCCATCGCGGCGGGACGCATGGCCGCGCGTGCGATCGAGAAGTACGTGCAGACCGGCGTGACCGAACCGCTGACCGACCGCTTCGAATCCAAGCGCGACAACTTCCACAAGATGACGCGTGAGGACATTCCCCTGGTCAAGGAAAGCGAGCGGCATCACGTTCCCGAGATGCCCGTTGAGGAGCGCCTCAAGGGCTTCAAGGAAGTGGAGCACGCGTACGACGACAAGGCGGCGTTCGAAGAGGCGCTGCGCTGTGCCGAATGCGGCTGCGACGCGGGTCTTTCCTGCCGTCTGCAGGACTACTGCACGGAGTACGGCGTCGACCAGACGCGCTTCGTCGGCGAGTTCAACCGCTACACCGCCGACACGCGGCATCCCTTCATCAAGATCGATTCGAACAAGTGCATCAACTGCGGCCGCTGCGTGAACACGTGCAAGGACATCCTGAACGTGGCCGCGCTCGGCTTCGTCAACCGCGGCTTCCGCACCATCGTCAAGCCGGCGATGGAGAAGGCGCTGCACGAGACGAACTGCGTCAGCTGCGGCAACTGCATCGACGTGTGTCCCACGGGCACCCTCGTCGAGAAAATGCCTTTCCGCCGCTCCGGTCCCTGGCAGATGGATGCCGTGTTCAACGTCTGCAACTACTGTTCGGTGGGCTGCAACATCACCCTGAAGGTGAAAACCCCGGACCTGTTCCACGTGGTCGGCGCCTCCCCGGAAACCGCACCGAACTACGGCGAACTTTGCGTTCGCGGTCGCTTCGGCTACCAGCATTATCTCGACGGCAGCCGCGTCAAGAAGCCGATGGTGCGCAAAGACGGTGAACTCGTTGAAGTGTCCTGGGACGAGGCCTTCGCGGCCATTCACAAGGGACGCCAGCGCATTCTCGAAGACTACGGTGCAGACTCCGTGCTCGTCTCCGCTTCGCCGAAGCTGACCGATGAGGAACTGTATCTCGCCGGACGCTACGGCCGCACCGCCCTGGGCACGAACAACCTGCTGTCCTTCCATAAGCTGGTCAGCGGCGCGGACTATCACGCACTCGACGAGATGCTCGGCTCGACGCTCGCGAGCGTCGGTGTCGAGGAAGTGGAGAACGCCGACATGTACCTGTTCCTCGGCGGCAATCCGACGGTGGAGAATCCTGTCATGGGATGGCGCGTCAAGCGCCGCATCAGGCAGGGAACCGAAGCCGTGGTGATCAATTCCGCGGAAATCGATCTCGTGCCGCACGCCGCCGTCTGGGCGGACCCGCGCCGGGGAACCGCGACGAAGCTGCTCAACGGTGTCATCGCCGAACTGCTGCGCCGCGGCGGCGTGAACGAGGATTTCATCGCCCGCAGGACGGTCAACTTCGACCAGGTGAAAGCACAGTTCGCGGATCTCGATCTCGCAGAAGTCGCCTCGGTGACCGGTGTGCCCGAATCGCAGATCACACGCATCGTGGACATGCTGATGGATCCGGAGAAGAAGATCGTCGCCTGGTACAACATCGACAGTCGCCTGGATCGCGCAAACGACGATCTCAAGGCGCTCGCAACGCTGATGATGATGCTCGGCAAAGTCGGCGTGGAAGGTTCCGGCATCGCGCTGTTCACCAGCGAGTGCAACCATACCGGCATGAGCGTGGCAGGCTTCGACCGCCAGCTCCTGCCCGGCGGCGCAAGCATCAAGAACGCGCGCATCCTCGACGCCGTGAACCGTTTCTGGAAGCACGACGTCAGCGACGTGGTGACCACCGGAACGAACATCGCACGCAAGATCCGCGAAGACAAGATTCGCGGCGCGTTCATCTTCGGTGAGAATCCCTCTGCGTCCGAAGACTACAACGCCTTCATCAACAACCTGGAGTTCCTCGTGGTCGCGGACATGTACATGACCGAGACCGCGCAGATGGCCGACGTTTTCCTCCCGATGTCCAGTTACCTCGAGAGCAAGGGTCATCTCACCAACTGGGCCGGTGTGCGACAGCAGACCAATCCCATCGGTGAGCCCGCGAACGGCATGTCCAACATCGAGATGCTGCGCAAGCTGCTCGAGATCGAGGGCCTGACACCGTCCTTCAAGGGATACGAGGATCTCTCGCAGGAAATGATGTCCTTCATCCGCCAGCAGGGGCTCGAAGGTCGCATTGACCGCATCTTCCCGACCTCTGACGGCAAGGCGCACTTCATTCTGTACTCGGACCAGGTGCTGCCAACCAGCGCCAAGGTTCCGGCCGTGCTCGAGATCGACGCACGGATGACGGAGCGCATGACCATGATCGAAGCGTAATACTACGCGCTTATTTGTAAAAAAAAGGCGTCCCGTTTCCGGGACGCCTTTTTTCGATGGCGATGGCGATGGCGATGGCGATGGCGATGGCGATGGCGATGGCGATGGCGATGGCGATGGCGAAACCGAAAACCGAAAACCGAAAAGCGAAACCGAAAACCGAAAAGCGAAACCGAAAACCGAAAAGCGAAACCGAAAACCGAAAAGCGAAACCGAAACCGATAGCGAAAGCGAAACCGATGGCGAAACCGATAGCGAGGGCGGATTCTTTCCTTTTTCCGTATGTGTGGAGGTACTATCTTATTTGCATCGCCTCATGATGAACGCATCGTTTCGTCTCACGTGATGAGTCATGCCGTACACACAGAACACACCGCAACCCGACGAACAGACGGCCCGCGGCATCTTCGATCGCAATGTCGCCAACAGCATGGCGGTCAATGGCGGCGCCTTCGAAGAGGTCCTCGCCGATATCGTCGTGCAGCTTGAGCAGCCGCCGCGCATCGGCGACCGCTATCTCACCGCGTGGGACATGGCGCGACGCATCGCCGAGGCGCTTTCCGCCGGTTTTGCCGGACTCCCGCCGAACGGTTTCGACTTCGCCTGCTGGCTCTGGGAGGCCGCCCCGCTGCATGTCGTCGAAATTCCGCAGGCCAACACCATCGGGACCTCGCACGGCTATCGCTACGGCTTGATTCATCTCCGGAAAATCGCCGCCATGATCGCGGGCACCTACGTGCACCAGCAGCCGCAGAAAGTTCCTGTCGTCATCGAACTGATCGATATGAGCGTCGACTGGGTGGACGCCAGGAATCTCATCTCCTACGCCCTCGTGGACTATTACGCGCTGAATTTCACACATGAGGAGCGGCAGCTGGCAGCCATGCTCGATCACCCGCGGACCTGGCGCAAACTCATTCCCATTGGCGTGGCGGCACGCGTCGTGGGCACGGATCCCGTGCACGCGCCCGCAGCCTATCGCCTCGTGGAAGACGCCTGCCGGTACATCGAGGATCCCAATGTGTATGACGCCCTGCGCTACGTGCTGCGCGTCGGTGGAATGTACGGTGATCAGCGCAGCATACTGAACTTCCTCTCGGGGCTCCAGGCATCGGAGAACGAGGAGGTCCGCGAGCTGGTGTGCGACTTCATACGCAATCCCAAGCTGCGCTGGGAGCATGTGAGTCGCGATGAAGTCGCGGCAATGCTGCGCGGCTGGAAAAAAGGCGAAAACTCGGTCCTGGATGACCGCTGCATCGATGAGGCACTCGAGCGCCTGGTGTTGGCGAAAGCGAGCTGAACGGTTCTCCCCTTCCAGCAAGATGCTTTTCAACGAAGAAGCGTCATACACCCCGCGGGGCGCATGACGCTTTTCTCATTTGATTCCGGGAACGGGTGAATCAGCGTGCGACAACATTGCCCATGATGAACGGATGCTCCGCTTCGAGGGCATCGAGGATGTCGTCGGCCTTCCCGGCATCGACGATGCAGATCATGCCGACGCCGAGATTGAAGGTCCGGCGCATGTCTTCTTCAGGGACCTTGCCGAGTTCCTGCATCATGGAGAATATCCGCGGACGTTCCCACGAATCCCAGTCGATGTTCAGGGACATGCTTTCCGGCATCACGCGTGCGGTGTTGCCGACGATGCCTCCACCGGTGACATGTGAGAGGGCATGAATGTTTCCGTCCTGGAGCAGCGGGAAGAGGGCGTTATAGTAGGAGCGATGCACAGCCAGCAGCGCGTCGGCCAGCGTGCCCTGCAAATCCTCGAAGTACGCATCGAGTGAGAAATGGGGCAGCAGGGCGGCGCGTGCGAGCGAATACCCGTTCGTGTGCAGTCCGGTCGAGGGCAGACCGATGACGACATCCCCTTCACGCACCGTCTCCCTGCGCAGAATGCGCTCTTTCTCGACGAGCCCGACGATGGTACCCGCGATATCGTATTCCGACGGCGCGTACATGCCTGGCATTTCCGCCGTTTCACCGCCGATGAGTGCGCAGCTGTTCTCCGCGCAGGCGGTGACAAAGCCGCTGATCACCTGTTCGGCTACATCCGGGTCGAGTTTCCCCGTGGCAAAATAATCCATGAAGAAAAGGGGGCGCGCACCGGCGGTCAGAATGTCGTTGACGCAGTGGTTGACGAGATCCTGTCCCACGGTGTCATGCCTGTTCGCCATGGCGGCGATTTTAAGCTTGGTTCCGACTCCGTCCACACTGGACACCAAAACGGGTTCGCGGTAATCGGTGAAGGACGCGTCAAAGAGCGCACCGAAACCGCCGATGCCTGTCAGCACGCGCGGACCATGCGTGCTTTTCACCTTGCCGGCGATACGACGGACAAGCTCCTCTCCCGAATCGATATCTACACCCGCGTTTTTATACGTCAAACTCACAGACTGTTCTCCAGTATGGGAAAAAAGCAAGTTAGATGCCGGAGCGTTCAGAAGCAAGAAATGACTCCTTTCATCGAATGACGGTATTTTTTTTTGCCCAATCCAAACCAGTTTAGGGTGTTTTGAAAAAAAAATGCGGCGGGTGTTGAATATTCGTCACATGTGACATATATTCACAGCAGTTGGTTATCGAGAACGATATCAGTCCACCTTCTGATAGATTTTGAATTGCATACGTCGAGGACAGCATCCTGTTCCGGCGTGCCACAGAGCGTGGTTTCAGGGTTATCATGGTTGCCCTGAGGCCCGACCCGATGGCGCTTACTGAGTAAAGCGGCATCACCTCGTGGATGAAACGTCCCGTTGGCGCGGGACGTTTTTTTTGTGCGCCCGGCAGGGCGCAGCAATGCAAAACGGCCGATGTGGAAACACCGGCCGCGTGAAGGGAGCGGGAGACGGGACTCGAACCCGCGACATTCAGCTTGGGAAGCTGACACTCTACCAACTGAGTTACACCCGCAGAATGCGGTAGAGAATATAGATGCTTTCTCCCTGGTAATCAAGAGCGGAGGCGGCAGGAAAGCACAGGAACTGGCATGCCTGCGCCCAGTTTCCTATGTTTGTTACAGCATCAATCATAGTCTTCGCCGCCCATGCCACAACCTACCCTGCGCGAACGTCTCCGGTACCGAAGCGACCAGTTCTTCCAGTCCGGATTCACCCTCCAGCTTTTCATTTCCTCACTCATTGTCGTCGCGGTCATTTTCGTGTTCTACCTGGTGGTGGAGATCTTTCAGATCACTCCCGGACCGGATTATGGCGCCGATCCCTCGGGCGACGGACCATACTGGCCCTCCGTGCGCCTGTGGTGGGTGATCACGCACATCCTGGAAACATACTGGCTGGAGACAGGCACGTTTCCGCAGATACTGTCCACGATGCTGACGCTGTTCAATTTCCTCGTGTTCGCCGCCATCGTGGGACTGGTGGGATCCCGCATCCAGCAGCGCCTCGAGCAGGTGCGACGCGGAACCTCGCGCGTGGTGGAAGAGGGACATATCGTCATTCTCGGATGGAGCGGCAAAGTCATTCCCATCATTCGCGAGCTTCACGCGGGACTCGAGAACGGTCGGCAGGTGTACGTGCTGCACACGGAGCTGCCCATCGACGATATCGAAACGCGCATGCGGCGGGCATTTCGCCGCAGCCGACAGACACGCTGGGTCATACGGCAGGGAGCGATGACGGATATCAAAGACCTGGAGCTTTTGAGCATCGAGCATGCCAAAGCCGTCATCATCCTGCAGCGCGATGTCGGCGAGGAGCGGGGCGACGCACAGGTCGTCAAAAGCGTCATGGCGGCGGCGCATATCATCGAGGAGTGCGGAAGCACGGGACGGGCGGCACCGCAGATCGTTGCGGAAATCCTCCATCCCTCCATGGTGCGCCTCGCGCACGCCGCGGCGCGAAACGTTCCGATCAGCATCGTCGAGCCGCTCGAACAGCTGAGCAAAATCATTCTGCAGACCGCGCGGCAGCACGGACTCGTGGAGGTGTACCAGGAAGTCCTTTCCCACGAGGGAAATGAGATTCATGTCACGCCGGCAACCGGGCTCGAAGGGCGCAGCTGGGAGGAAGTTTTGTTTTCCTTCCGCCGGGCGATTCCGCTCGGTGTGCATCGTGACGGTGAGGCGCTGCTGCTCCCCGGTGCGAAGAACGCTGATTTCCGTATCCGTGCCGGCGACAGCGTCATCGCGCTGGCGAGGGACAGGCAGGGGATGCGCAGCGCCACCGTCGACATGCCCGAACTGCCGGCTCCAGCGGATTCACAATCCATTATGAAACCGAGCACGGTTCGCCATTTGCTGCTGCTCGGGTGGAACGAAAAGGTATACCCACTTCTGAAAGAATACGCGGCCTATGCACGCACCATCGGCGCGGAATTCTCCGTTACCCTTGTCAGCCCCGGTATCCCCGTGTCACTGACGGCCATGGACGTGGCCGGTGCCATCGACTGCGGTCGCGAACTGCACATCTCGCTCTCGCGCGTGGATTATCTGCGTGCCGGGGTCTACGAAGACCTGCAGCCGGAGCGTTTCGACGCCGTGATCGTGCTCGGTGATTCATGGAAGGTCGCACAGATCGAGGATGCCGACACCCGCGTCATCATGACACTGCTGCTTCTGCGTTCAATGCGCGGATCCGCCGCTGGGGATGGCGGAAACGTGCATGCGGAGGAATCGCCGAAGCGGCAGCAGATCGTCGGCGAGATCCTGACCATTTCGAACAAGGAACTGGCGGAATCGACCGGAAGCGTGCGTGACGTGATCATCAGCAACGACCTGGTCAGCCGCATCATCGCGCAGGTATGCCGTGATGCGCGGCTGGAGTTCGTGCTGCGTGACATGATGGATGAAGACGGCTACGAAGTGTATTTCAAGCCTGCGGTGCGATACGCACGGAGGGATGAGGTGGTGACCTTCGATCAGCTGCTGAAGGCTGCCGTGCAGCGCGGAGAGGTGCTGCTGGGCTGCAGTGAGGAGGATGCGGGTAGCGGCAACAGGACGATCGACCTGAATCCGGCACGACAGCACCGTCTGCGCGTACACGACCGGCTGTACTGCATCGTGCTTTCAGAGTCTGAATGATGCGCGTCAGTCCCGGACGCCGAGCAGGTGCGCGAGACGGTCGAGCTGTTCGGCGAAGCCGATGCAGATGAGCATCCCACCGGGTTCGAGAATGGTTGCGGGGGAAGGATTGTATTCGAAGTCACCGTCAGCCTTGCGGATGGCGAGGACGATGATGTTCAGCTCCGAGCGGATGTTGGTATCGCGCAGCGCCTTGTTTGCGTAGACGGAGCGCTCGGTGACCTGCAGCTCCTCGATTTCCAGGTTCTGCGTGTTGTCTTCGCGCGAGGAATTCACCACGTCCATGAAGTTCACCACATGGGGCCGCATCACGGCGTTGGCGATGTAGCGTCCACCGATTTCATAGGGAGAGATCACCTTGTCGGCGCCGGCCTGCAGCAGCTTCTGCGACGAGGCCGCATCCCCGGCCCTGGCGACAATGCGGATGTCCGGGTTCAGGTTTCGTGCCGAAAGCGTGACATACACGTTGTCAGCATTCGTCGGCAGGGTCGCAACGATCGTCGAAGCATCCGCGATGCCCGCGTCGCGCAGTGCCGTGTCATCCGTGGCATTTCCATGCACATGCAGATCGCTGTGGGCCTCGAGATGTTCGATGACAGCCGCATTTTCTTCGACGATGACGAAACGAACACCGCGGGTGCGCAGCTGCGTGGCGACCTGCCGTCCGATCCGGCCGTAGCCGCAGATGATGACGTGTCCGGAGAGTTTGGCGATGGTTCGTTCCATGCGTCTCCTCTTGAAGACTATTGTGCTGATGAAGTATTCGACCACCTGAGTGACCGCATAGGCGACGCTCCCGATCCCGGCGATGATCAGGAAGATCGTGAAGAGCTTGCCCGCCTCGCTGAGCGGTGCGACTTCACGATACCCCACTGTGCCCAGGGTGATGACGGCCATGTACAGCGCATCGATGAAGACATAGCCCTCCACCAGCATGTATCCGACCGTGCCGATGATCAACAGGCTGATCATCAGCGACAGGGCGATGGTGACTCTGAGGAAGGGGGTCATGGGTGTATCTGCCGACGCTGTTTACCAACCGGAAGATAGAAGGTGCGTGGTATAATTCATAGGCCTCAGCCGATGAACTTGTACCCGGCGGTATGGACGGTCAGCAGGTGCTGCGGTTGCGACGGTGTTTCCTCGATTTTCTTCCGCAGGGCGAGGATGTAGTTGTCCACGGTGCGCGTGGTCGGATACTGATCGTACCCCCACACCTCGTCGAGCAGCATGTCCCTCGTCACCACTTCGTTGCGATGCGTGATGAAGTATTTGAGCACTTCGAACTCTCTCGCGGTCAGGTCGATGGGTGCTCCATCGCGTGTGGCCTCACAGGTTTTCAGGTTGACCCAGAGGTCTCCCGAGGAGAATTCTTCCGGTTCGTGGAGGTCGGGAGCGCGGCGCAGCAGCGCCTTGACCCGTGCGTGCAGCTCCCGTATGGAGAATGGTTTCGTCATGTAATCATCTGCACCGAGCTCCAGTCCAAGGACTTTGTCCATTTCGGATCCCTTGCTGGTCAGCATGAGGATGGGAGTTGTGACACCGTCTGTGCGCAGGTCCCGGCAGATCTCTTCTCCGTTTTTCGACGGGAGCATCAGGTCGAGGATGATCAGGTCGGGACGGAGCTTCTTCGCGCGTTCGTACCCCGCCTCACCGTCCATTTCCTTGTGCACCTCGTAGTGCTCCGCGGTGAAACTCGCCTCGAGTCCGGTGATGATCGCGGGATCGTCTTCGATGATAAGCACGGTCTTCATACTTCCTCCATGATCCGTAGAGAGATGGTAAACGTGCTCCCTTCCCCGGGCACGCTGCTAACACTGACGTTTCCCCTGTGCGCGTCGACGATGTGCTTGACAAGCGCCAGTCCGAGTCCGACCCCGCCGTGTTTCTGCACATCGCCCGTGCGGGACCGGTAGAACGGTTCAAACAGATGCGCAAGATCGTCCTGTGAAATCCCGAGTCCATGGTCCTGCACCTCGACATAGGCCTGACCGTGATTCGCGTACGTCCGCAGATGCACGGTTCTTCCCTCACCGCTGTATTTCATGGCGTTGGAGAGCAGGTTCGTCACTGCTTCGAGCAGCGCGTCGGCGTCCGCTTCGACGGGAAGGGCCTCCTCGCTGCATGCGAGTTCGCATTCGAATCCGCCCATTGAGAACTGGTACTGCATGACGTCATACGCGCGCCGGACCATGCTGTTGATATCCATCGGTGCGAAGCTGTATTTCATCATGCCGCGTTCGATTTTGGTAAAATCGAGCACGTTGTTGATCAGACGGCCGAGCCTGTCGCATTCGCCCTGCATGATGGAAACATATTTCCGGGCGGACGCGTCTTCCTCAGGGAGCTGCTGCTCGAGCAGCTCTGCGAAAAGCTTGATCGATGTGAGCGGTGTTTTCAGATCATGCGACACGCCGGAGACGAAGTAGCTTTTCATCTGGCTGAGCTCGCGCAGCCGTGCGGCCTCGTTTTTCTCCATCACCAGCTTTTCCTGCAGCTGCAGCCGTTCGAGATGCAGTCCGGCCTGGGTGGTGATGCTGTGGAGGAGATCCATGTCCTCGATCGTGAATCGCGTGCCGGACCGCTTGTCGCCAAGGGAGAGAACGCCAAGGACATCTCCGTTTTCACTGCGTATGGGCAATATCATGACTACGCCGAAGCGCTCGGCGAAGCGCATGCGCAGCTCCACGGCGTCGGCGCCGGTCTCCAGGACGTCGCCGAGCACGATGGGCTTCTGCGGAAGGTTGCGCAGCCGCCGCTCACGTATCGTCATGCCGGGTGCGTTCCACCGGGGGAAACCGGTATAGGCAAGGACGTCGAGATACGTGCCATCGCGCACCAGCATGACCATCACGCCCTGCAGATGCATCAGGGCATCGATTCCCCGCACGATCACACCGGCCACTTCCTCCGCCTCCACGCTGCGCGTGATGTCACGGCTGATGCGCGTCAGGCTTTCCCGGAAATCGTATTCCACACGGAAGAACCAGCGGTCGACGGCACGCTGTACCATTTCACGCACCGGAATGAACAGCCACAGTACCACGAGGAGGGAAAGAAGGGAAAAGACGAAGAGAACGTTGACGTCCTTCGTCGGGAAGAGAAGGACAAGTCCATACAGTATCGTCGCGTATGAACACATGAGCACCGTCACGACGAGGGTCACAACGGTGCCGCGCCGGAAGAAGAACTCGATGTCAAAAAAGCGGTAGCGGATGATGCCGATGGACATGAAGCTGGCGGTCAGTACCAGCGAGAGGATGAGGATGCTCTCATCGATGCGCACCGATTCGAGAAGAGTGTAGTACTGCGCGGGCAGAAGCATCTGCACATACTGCGTGGTGGTCGCCTGCCATAGCAAGTAGACGAGAATACTGAAGCCGACACCGATCATCACCCATGCCACCTGCCGCCGTTCGATGGCGTCGCTGCTGCGGCGGAATGTTCCCAGCATCAGCAGAATGCCCGTCCCTGCGCCGAGGACCATGCAGAGTCGCGAGAGCGTCAGAACCGTGAAATAGTCCACCGCATGCTCGAGGGCGAACGGCACCGTTGCCCGGTAGGACGTGTACAGTCCCGCGAGCGTGAGCACGATCGAGGGGGTGTACAACAGGAGCAGCTTCCCGCGCCGCAGCGGCCGGGGCCGGGGGAATACGAGGCTGAAATGCAGGACGAGCATGCCGAGAAAGGCGTAGATCGACGGCAGAAGCGCCCGCAGCAGATGACCGAGACCCGTCGGCCAGATAAGGTAATACCCGTGTGTCAGTGCGATGACGCCGGCGACGGTGATTGCGAGCAGGTGGAATACCATGGCCTCCCGCGCGCCTGGCCGGCGGGAAAGAACGAACAGGGCGAGCGCAAAGAAGATGAAGACTCCCCCGACCTGCATCAGCATGTCGAAGGTCGAGTAATACGCGGACAGCCTGTATTGCACCATTTCGAAATCCGCACCGCGACGGTACACCAGCGAAATGATGCTTCCTTTCGCATGCGTGTCGAGGACCTGCTCCGTGTGATTGATGTCGCGAAGCGGATTGCCCGCCAGGCTGAGCAACACATCGCCAGGACGCAGGATGTCCTCCCCGGGCAGTATGCTTCGCACGCGGAGGGAATCCAGTTCGTTGTCCGCACCGTACTCCGGCTGCAGCTCGGCGCGGATAACGCTTTTCTGACGGCTCTGTTCGATCCCGGCGATGCACAGCAGCAGCGCGAGCAGATTGAGCACGATCAGGAGAGCCCTATTCTGGAAAAACGGCGTCATAGTGTGTCCGTCCGCATGTCACCCGGCAGTCGGGCGGTGTCTGTGTTCGTATCTTGCTGGATGGTACAATAATATCTGATTCTCTTTTAGAAAAAGCAACGGGCGGCCGTGCTGCCACGACCGCCCGTTGTTTTTCGTGCTGCGTTGACACGGGGGGAGTATCAGCGGGTCTTGATCATTTTCATGGTCTGCACGGTGCCGCCCGCAGTGAGCAGTCGGCAGAAGTAGAGGCCCGAGGGCAATCCGGCGGCGTCGAAGACGGCAGTGTGCACACCGGCGCTCGCGTAGCCGTCGTGCAGGATCGCGACCTCACGGCCGATCACGTCATAGACTTTCACGGTCACCGGCGTGTTCTCGGCGACTTCGAACTGCACCGCGGTTTCGCCCACGAAGGGATTGGGGCTGTTCTGCGTGATTTTCGCCATCGGATTGTTCACGAACGGGGCCGGCAGCGTGTTCGCCGGCAATGCCACGATGCGTCCGGGTTTGGGACCGCAGGGCAGGGACGTGATGCCATTCGACATGATGTATGCCATGACGAGTTCGAATTCCGAATCGAACACTGGTACCAGGGGATCTGCGGCATCGTACGGCACCTCGAGGAGGTCGAGGAACATCGGGACCAGCGCGTTCGTGGCAACGGTGTAGGTGGCATAGGGATCAATCGGACTGCCATCGATCAGCACGCCTTTCAGTCGCTGACCCTCTGCAGCCGTCGGATCGTAGAAGTACTGCATGTTGCCCGAAACCTGCAGCAGGTACTCGTCATCGACGTCGATGTTGGCGAGTGTCTTTTCCAGCGCGACACAGAGATTGTAACCTGTGACGTCGAGCGTGATGACGCCGAAACCGAGTCCGTTCGTCGTATTCAATCCATATCCGATCATGCGGAAGATATCCACGGGATGAACGGGTCCGGCGTACAGGGCCTGCGATGTGGAACCTCCGGGTTCGACGGCGATGTCCGCGCTCGTCATCGCGAGAAATGCGTCTGCGACGAAATTCCCCACATGGGTGTCTTTCATGCCCGGCTGTGTCAACCGGGGCGCGAGCTCGGTGAACGTGCCGCTGCAGCTGGTGACAGCCGCGGTGAACAGGCCCCCCATGCCCGGGATTGCCTCGATACTCCCGATTGTCGGATTGATCAGGTAGGTGAGCATGTCCTGATCCTCGGCAACGCTCTGGTCGAGGTCGATAAGGCTGTAATGCTGCACATCGATCATGCCGTTGTGCAAGCGCAGCGTAATTTTTCCAATCTGGCGGTAGAATCCTTCGGTCTGCACGATGCCGACTTTCTGATTTGTCATCGCATTGTGCACGTGGAGCGGCTTTTTCGTGGCGATATGGTCGTGTCCGCCGACGATGAGGTTGATGTAGGGGACATTGGTGGCGATGATTTTGTCGAGTTCCATGCCCATATGCGAGAGAAGGACGACATAGTTACAGCCCTGGTTGGTGACCAGGTCCTGCGCGATACCACCCACATTGTACATGAGCAGGGCGATTTCCGCCTCATCGAGACCGAGGAAGCTGACCGGAGCCGGCATGGAGGTGACGTTCGTGGAAGGCGTGGTCAGGCCGATGACACCGATCTTGAAGGGGCCGCGGTCGATGATGGTGTACGGATGCACGTGTGCGTCCAGCACGGCTCCCATGGGGTAGCTCGCGGGGATATCGATGTTGGCTGACAGCATCGGGATGTCCGTGTCGTTGACGTAGTCTGGCACCAGGCCGAAGGTAGTGGCCAGCACGCCGGTCAGCAGGTCCGGTCCGGCGTCGAATTCATGGTTTCCGAGCGCCATGGCGTCACAGCCCATGGCGGCCAGGGCCTCCAGGTCGGGCGATTGCTGCGTGCCGAGAGCGGGAATGTTGAACATGGGATCGCCGATGAAGGCGTCGCCCGCGTGCAGCAGCACCGGTGCGTACTCGTCTCCGTAGCAGGACTTGACGATGGTCGCGGCCCGCGCGGCGCCGCCCACGAGTCCGTCGCCCGCGCTCGAACGAGGCGAACCTGCGACGAGGTTGGAATGCGTGTCGTTGAGATGGAGAATGGTGAGGTATTCCTGCGGCTGTGCCTGCAGAGTCCCGAGGCTCAGTGTGAGCAGGACGGTCACGATGGTGGTGAATAACGATTTCATGATGCTCTCCTTGCGTGAATGACAGTTTTGCTTGTGCGTTCTACCGGTTGTCTCGATTGCAGTCGTGATCACTATCGTCGGCGTTGTCGTTGATTCGTGGGACAAGGTATCTTTTCGGCGGGCCCACGATGTCATGGTTTTGTCAAAGAGCTGTCAAATCCGACCGCCAAAGTGTATTTTTCCGTTGACGGCTGTTTGTATTGAAAAGGATAGCGGATGAAAGCGATCAGCACGAGGGAGGATATCTATCAGACGGTGAACGCGTTTCGCCAGAGTCGTGCCCTGCTGACCGCGGTGGAGCTGGACGTGTTTTCCGCTGTGCACGCCGGCGCGCGCAGTTCCGAAGAGGTGGCCGCGCGCTGCGGAAGCGATCCGAGGGCCACGGACAGGCTGATGAACGTGCTCGTGGGGATGGGCCTCATGGAGAAGGAGGACGGCGTGTTCTGCAACAGCGCCGTTGCTGCCACACACCTTGTACGCGGTGCCACGGATTATCTCGGCAACCTCGCGCATGTCAGTCATCTCTGGGACTACTGGACAGATCTCACCCCGGCCGTGCGAGGCGGCACGAAGCCGATGCAGGACAGCACCGCCGACAGGGGAGAGGAATGGCTTGAAAGCTTCATCGCGGCGATGCATCATCGCGGTGTGCCGCAGGCGCCGGCGGACATCAACCTGATCGATTTTCATGACGCGGCGCATGTCCTTGACATCGGCGGGGGATCCGGCGTGTACGCCATGGCCATGCTGCGGGTCAAGCAGGACCTGCGTGCGACGGTGTTTGACCTCCCTGAAGTCGTTCCGCTGACCCGGCGCTATATCGCGGAAGCGGGCATGGAAGAACGCATGGATACGCGGGCGGGAGACTACAACAGCGACGATATCGGCAGCGGCTACGACCTGGTCTTTCTTTCGGCCATCATACACAGCAACAGTCCCGCGGAGAACAGGGGGCTCCTGGCGAAATGTGCCGCGGCCCTCAATCCCGGTGGACAGGTGGTCGTGCAGGATTTCATCATGGATGAGGACCGCGTGCGGCCCGAACATGGCGCGCTGTTCGCCCTGAACATGCTTGTCGCCACCACAGCGGGGGATACCTACACTGCCACCGAGGTGGAGTCATGGATGCATGACGCCGGGCTGCGCGACGTCATCGTGCGCGACGCACCGTCCGGGGCGACGCAGGTGGTGGGGAAATACATCGCGAACGGTTGAAATCACCGAAACACATCCACGAATACAGTTTACCCGGGAGTTCTATGAAAAACGTGATTGGCATTCGCAGGGAAACAAAGGATCCCACGCAGCAGCGCGTGCCGCTGTCTCCGGAACAGGTGGGCCTGCTGGTGCGCGAACACGGTCTGCGCGTGCTCGTGCAGCCCATGGCGAAGCGCATTTTCCCTGACGAGGAGTACGTTGCGGCGGGAGCGGAGCTGACGGAAGATCTTTCTGCGGCGAACATCGTGTTCGGTGTCAAGGAGATCGACACGCGGTACATGCAGCCGGACATGGCGTACATGTTTTTCTCGCACACGATCAAGGGACAGTCGTACAACATGCCCATGCTCCGGCACATGCTCGACCACGGGATGACGCTGTTCGATTATGAGCTCATCAAGAACGACGAGGGACAGCGCCTGGTGTTCTTCGGGAATTTTGCAGGCTATGCCGGCATGATCGATTCGATGTGGGCGATGGGCCGCCGTCTCGAATCGGAAGGATATCACACACCGCTCGGCAGCATTGAATATGCCACGCAGTACGGGATGCTCTCTGACGCGGAGGCCGCGTTCCGGGAAATGGGAGATCGTATTCGGATGGAAGGTCTTCCAGAGGACCTCGTTCCCTTTGTCTGCGGTTTCACGGGGTACGGAAATGTTTCGCGGGGCGCGCAGCGTCTGTACGATCTTCTTCCCTCCGAAACCATCGCGCCGCAGGATCTCAAGAGTTTCTTTGCGCGCGGCGAATTCTCGAATCGCGTCGTGTACAAGGTCGAATTCCGCGAGCAGGACATGTTCGCGCCCCGGGAGACCGGTGCGGAATTCATTCTCCAGGAATTCTACGATCATCCCGAACATTACGAAGCCGTGTTCGCGCAGTACCTGCCGTATCTGAGCATGATGATCAACGGAATCTACTGG
>CAJXSA010000004.1 GCA_913060595.1 uncultured Ignavibacteria bacterium | reverse complement strand
CGACGGCATATGCGGAAGATAGTCGTTGTCGGTCGGATCGTTGCCGGAGGAACCGACGACCAGCGCACCCATATCATTGGCGTCGTCGACGATGTCCTGCAGTGCGCGGATGATGCTGCCGCTGCCGCCCCAGCTGCAGTTGATGATTTTCGCGCCCATCTGTGCGGCGTAGAGAATGCCGTCGTAGCCGGCGGCGATGCCGGAGGAATTGTCGCTTGCGGCCTTGATGGCGAGGATTTTGGAACGGAAGCTGCTTCCCGCGATACCCTTGTTGTTGTCGGTGCGCGCGGCGGCGCAGCCCGAAGTGCTCGTGCCGTGTCCGATGGCACCGTCCATGGGATTGTTGTCAGGTCGCGGACTCTGCGAACTGCCGCTGCCAATGAAATCCCATCCGTGCCAGTCGTCGACCTTGCCGTTGCCGTCGTCGTCGATGCCGTTGTCCTTGAGCTCGCCGTTCGTTCCCCATTCGCCGGGATTGACCCAGATGTTCTCGGCCAGGTCCTCGTGCTGCCAGTCCACGCCCGAATCCACGTCGCCGATGATGATGGTGGAATCACCCGTGGTGATATCCCATGCTTCGCGAAGCTTCATCACGGTCAGCGCCCACTGCGAACTCTGGCGCGGATCGTTGGGTGTGTAATGGAAGGGAAAGATGTAATAGGGTTCCGCGTACTCGACGTTGGCGTCGTTCTCAAGCTCGTGTGCGAGCGTGGCGGGATGATCGGCGGATGTATACCGCACCTTGACCATGCGGTCTGAGTGAAAGCGTCCGGCGTTCTTCTGCAGTGACGCGTCGCGGCGCGTGTTGAACGCTTCGATCTGCGTGGCGCCGATCCGCTGCAGGATGTGATCTATGCTTGCGATGCCCAGGCGGTCACCACCCGTGGTGAAGGTGGACTGCGGGCGCATTTTCACGATAACGAGGTTGGGGACCACCTTCAGGCTTCCGCCTGGCTGGGAAGCAGGGGAGGAAGGATTTCGGTCGGGTGAGTCTGCGTGGGTGGGTGCGGCGATGCAGAGCAGCAGGGCCGCCATGAACAGGGGGAGACAAAACTTCATACAACACCATGGTTTCAAATGGAGGGAGAAGGGCTAGAGATCGTTAAAAGATAGTAAAAAAGTCGATTGAGAATAAAGGGATAAGCCGGTCCATGACCTCTCTGAACCACAAAAAAAGGGATCCCTGAGGGGATCCCTTGAATCCGTGTTGCTGTGCGTGGTCAGTTGATGATGCGTACCGGCTTCGAGACGGTCGCCGCACCCGCGGTCATGCGGAGGATGTAGTTTCCTGCAGCCAGTGCCGACGTGGAAACGCGCGCACTGTGACTGCCGGCATGAAGCGTGGCGCTGAACACGTCGCGCACCTTGCGTCCGCTCATGTCATAGAGCGCAAGCGTGACCGACGCGTTGTTGGCAATGCTGATCTGCGCGGTCATGCTGCCGGCGGCGGCGGATGCGGGCTGCGGGTACAGCGCGTCAATCGCGAGCGCCTGCGGGAGGGGTGCTCCGGGACCGTCGACGGAAACCACCTGGCGGTGGGGACTGGTGAAGCGGAACACTTCGATGCCCGCGGCGAAGACCTTGGAGACGAAACCGTCATTCCATTCGGATGCGTCGCTGATGAAGTCGAAGTCGAACGGAACCGGCTGCACTTCCCAGGTCGCGCCGATGTCCGTCGTGGAATACGCGTTGCCGTCGGTGAACACCCAGAGGCGCTCGCCGCCGCGTTCCCAGACGATGGACCCGTACGGAACGACGAGATTGGAAACGATGCTCCAGGTCTCTCCGCCGTCCGTGCTCAGTGCCAGCGTGTCCGTTCCCTGGTCCGCCTGGCGCGAGAAGCGCGCGGCGCCGACCATTTCGTCGCGGAAACTGATGTCGATGGAGTTTTTGCTGGGCGTCGGGTATGAGGTCCAGGTATCGCCACCGTCCACGGTCTTGTAAATGATGCTGCTGTTGGTGCCGAACCATCCCACGTTCTCGTTGACGAAATCGTAGGAATTGTTCCAGCCCGCCTCGCCGTTCGCGGCGCTGAGCGGCGTTGAAATCGGCGTCCAGCTCATGCCCCCGTTCGTCGTCTTCGCGATGCCCCAGACGCCGTCTTTCGGGTCGCCCTGGAAAATGCCGTCGCTCTGGTTGAACATGTGTATCCAGTTCACGAAGGGAGTCATGGTGGCGACGCTTGTGCCGGACCAGGACTGTCCGCCGTCTGTGGTCAGGAACACGCCGGCGTTGCCGCTGACGGGCCCGGTACCGACGAGCGCGGTGAACTCATCCACACCGTCGATGCAGTACACGCCCTCGCCGTTGGGGTAACCGTTGCCGAAGGCGAACAGCCAGCTGTCGCCGCCGTCGGAACTGCGCACGGCGATGTCCTGCGTCGGCACGCCGTTCTCGGTGAAGTCGCCGGCGACCCAGACGGTCCAGCGATCCGGGGCGTCAATCGAGTTGTACGGGTAGCGCAGGTCGAGGACGGTGTGAATTTCGTCCTCGAGATACACTGTCAGGCGGTCCATGTCGAAGTCCATGTACGTGCCGTCGGTGAAACTGAACACGACAGGGATGTACCCTTCAGACAGCGTGGTGTTCTCGTCGAGCGTGAAGTTGAAACTGATGGTTTTCGTATCCATGGTCTGCATGGCGCCGAGCGCGGCGCTGCTGCTGCTCAGCGTGCCGTACACCGGGTCGACGGACCAGGAAACCTGCGCGTCCGTTGTGGGCGCAAGCAGGTTCTCGATGACGACTTCGACGCTGACTTCCTGTCCGGCTGCAGAGATGGTCGAGCCGGTCGGCGAAGAGACGGTGAAGGATTTGATGGCGAGGCCCGGAACGTCGCTCATCGTTTCGTTCAGGCTCACCGCCTTGTACGCGTTGGCGCGTCCGTAGCGTGTTGCCTCATAGGCGCTGCCGAACATGTCGGCGGTCACGCGGATCTGCTGCTTGACCTGGTCGGGCGTCCAGTCCGGGTGCACGGCATAGATCAGCGCCGCGAGTCCTGACATGTGCGGCGCGGAAAAGCTCGTGCCGGTCACGTTGTGATAGCCGAAGCTCATGCGCGCGGTCACCACGTCGGTGCCCGGAGCGTACACGTGCACGGAGGAACCGAAGGCGGCCCAGGTGGAGGCCTCGCCGTTCTGCTCGATGGAGCTGACGCTGAGCACGTGGTTGAGCGATGCGGGAATGAAGGGATTGATGTCGTTGTCGATGGCATTGTTGCCGGCGCCGCCGACCACGAGCACGCCGTTGGCGTGGGCGTAGTCGATCTCGTCCTGCAGCACCTGGCTCAGCGGCGCGTTGCTGCCCCAGCTGGCGTTGATGACCTTGCAGCCCATGTCCACCGCGTAGCGGATCGCGTTGTATCCCGCGATGCCGGTGGTGTTCGCGTCGTCCTGCGCCTTCAGCGCCAGGATCTTCGTGTTGTAGCCGACGCCGGCGATGCCCTTGCCGTTGTTCGTGCGCGCCGCTGCGATGGCCGCGCCGCTGGTGCCGTGTCCGTCGAAGTCCATCGGATCGTTGTCCGGCGCGGGTGACTGCGTCGTGCCGTTGCCGATGAAGTCCCAGCCGCGCCAGTCGTCGACATAGCCGTTGCCGTCATCGTCGCGGCCGTTGTCCTTGAGTTCGCCGTTCGTTCCCCACTCGCCGGGATTGATGTACAGGCTGCCCTGCAGGTCCTCGTGATTGTAATTCACGCCGCTGTCGATGTAACCGATCACGACGGTGGAATCACCGGTGGTGACGTCCCAGGCTTCTTCCATCTTCAGCGAAGCCAGCGCCCACTGCGAGGAAAAGCGCGGATCGTCCGGCGTGTTGAGGGGACGGAAGTGATAGTACGGTTCCGCGTACTCCACCGCGGGATCGCGTGCGAGTTCGGCCGCAAGCGCCTGCGGCGAGGCGGAGGACTCGTAGCGCACGAGCATGATGCGTGCGAGAGAGGCTTCTTCCGCGCTCGCGTACCCCTTGCGGAGGGAAAGCGTCGGATGGAGCGCTTCGACGCTGCGGGCGCCGATGCGCTGAAGAATGCGATCGATGCCGCTGATGCCGAAGCGGGTCGCACCCTGTGGCACGGTGTGCTGCTGCTTGAGCTTGATGAAAACCAGGCCGGGGACGATGTCGGCGTCCTTGACGGCCGCGCGGGAGGACGGACGTTCCACCTCCTTGGCGATACTGCTGCCTGCGAGCACAAACAGCATGAGCAGTGCGAGAATTGGTACGACTGATCGCATAAGTATTCCATGAAACTTGTGAGAGATTGAGTGAGCTATATTTCATCAATATACGGCATGGAGGAAAGAGACGTAAGTGCGCGCGTCCCCGTTTCCATGGAAAAAAATTCCCCCGGCTCGCGCGCGCATATGGAAACACAGGGGAGGAAATTGTATCTTTTTGAAGGGATGCCTGATCCCTGAAACCACGATGGAATAATCTCACGGAGGGTGGAAATGCGAATCGCTCTGTATTGTGTTGTGATGTTGCTGCTGTCCGGTCCCGCGTTCGGTCAGCTGCAGGAAACGGGGTCGGAGGCGTATCGCCAGATGCTGAACAAACATCAGCGCATCAGCATGGATGCGGATATCCGTGCGAAAGCGTCGGAGATGCTGCGCGCGCGTGCGGAGCGGTCGCTTCCGCGCGGCACAGGCTGGCTGGATTACCCGGTGTCCGACGGACTGTTCATTGAGTCGGAGATCCATGCCGCAGTCAATCCCACCGATCCCGACAATTACATCGTCTCACCCATTCGCAGCGTCATCGTGCAGGGACAGACCGGGGGACTCTCCTGTCCGATCTACTCCACCACCGATCGCGGGGCGAGCTGGTCTGAGTCGGCCTTCCTGACCGAGCCGACGGAGCAGGACGGCATACTGGTCGGCGGCGGCGACCCCGTCCTTGCCTTCGACGCCGATGGCACCGCGCATTTCACCTGGCTCAATTTCTATATCACCGCGGATTTCAACGCGCTCATTTCCGAACTGTGCTGGGTGACCTCCACCGACGGGGGCTGGACGTGGACGCAGACGGAGCACACCCGCATCACCAGCGCCAACATGCATCCGCAGGATCAGACCGGGCGTTTCGTCGACAAGCAGTGGCTTGCGGTGGACCGCAGCAACTCTCCCTATCGCGGAAATATCTACGTCGCCTTCTTCCGTTCGGCAGCACATGGTCCCTTTATCAACCTGCTGCGCAAGGATGCGGACAAAGACGCATTCGAGAAGATCGAGATCACCGTCTCTCCCGACTCCGCCGCCTTCATGCAGTTCGCCAGCATCGACGTCGACGACATGGGCGGGGTGCATGTCACCTGCTTCGGCTCCTTCGATGAGAAAGACTATTTCATCTGGCATGCACGTTCCACCGACGGCGGGAAAAATTTCTCGCCGCCCGCCGTTGTCTCTCCTGTGATCGTGCCCAAGTACAGCCGGGTGGACCAGTTCGGGGAAATCCGCGGCATCACGCAGGACAGGCTCTACCCCTGTCCGCATGTGGCCACGGGACGCGGTCCTCATGCGTCCGAGGTGTATGTCACATGGACGGGGAAAGGCGTGCATGAAGTGCAGGGCAACGGTACGGACATCTACCTGGCGCGCAGCACGGACTACGGCGCGACCTGGGCCGAACCCGTGATCGTGAACGACGACCCCGCCGGATTGGAACGTGATCAGTTCTATTCCTCCATCGCGGTCAATGCGGCCGGCACCATTGCCATGACCTGGTATGACCGCCGGGAGGACGAGAAAAACGAGAGCGCCCGCTATTACGTGGCAGTGTCCCGCGACGGCGGTGTGCGCTTCACGCCGAACGAAGCCGTCGCCTCCGTGCCCATGAACATGCTCATGACCACGAACGCCTATCTCGATTTTGGCATCGGGGAATACACGCAGGTGCTGATCACCGACGACGAGGTCATCCCGTTCTGGACGGACGGTCGCAAGAACAACGGCGACCTCATCGTCTACAGCGCCAACATCGACCTGCAGACGCTGGACGTGCGCCGGCACGCGCCGCTCAACGCCGACATCGCCATCGTGGATGCCTGGCCGCAGCCGGCACGGGAGGGACTGCAGCTGCGCTGCCGCGTCCCGCGCGCAATGGACGTCCGCCTGCAGCTCACCGATCTGCTGGGCCGCGTGGTGCGTGAGGCGGAAGCGCATGCGGACGACGCGGGCACGCTGCTCCATCACTTCGAAACCGACGGACTCGCGGCGGGCAGCTACCGCGTTGTGCTGCACACGCCCGACGGGAGCGCCAGCCGTATGCTGCGCCTGCTCTGAGGCCTTCCGCGAAGCGCGTCCCCAGGTGCCGCGACAAACATTCCTGCGTCCCGCTCCCCGCAATCTCCGCGAGGAGCGGGACGCCGCGTTTTGCACGCACAATGCCTTTTCCCGCACATCGCTTTCTCGCTATTTTAGGGAATGACCATTCAGACTTCGCATCGAGGATTTCCCATGAACAGACATGCATACCTTTTCTTCCTCATCGTCGTTCTCCTCGCCGCTCCGCTGACGGCACAGAACGGACAGAACACACGTCCCCTGCCCGACGCCCTGCAGAAGCAGCTGCAGGAGAAGATCGTCGCCGAGCAGAAAGAAACGCTGCACCCCATCACGGCGGAGGAGCTGCTCGCGCTCAAACGCGTGTATGCGCCCGCCGTGTCACCCGACGGCAAATGGGTGATGTACGGCGTGAACACACCGGATATCGAGAACAACCGCGGCAACAGCGATCTCTATCTCGTCTCGCTCGACGGCAGCGTGCGCAAGCAGCTGACCACGTCGCCCGCCGCGGATTTCGGCGGCGTGTGGTCGCCCGACGGCAAGAGCATCGCTTTCCTCTCCACCCGTGACGGTGCGCCGCAGATCTACGTCATCGCGCTCAGCGGAGGCGAAGCGCGGAAGATCACCGACATCGAGGGCGGCGTGTCCAACCTCAGCTGGTCGCCCGACGGGGCGCATTTCGCCTTCACGTCGGATGTGAAGCTCGACGAGACCATCGCAGAGAAGTACCCGGACTATGACAAGGCGAAGGTCCGCATATACGATCACATCCCGGTGCGGCACTGGGACGAGTGGAATGACGAGAAGTACCGGCATCTGTTCGTCCTTCCCGCAGACGGTCGTGGCGAGGCGCGCGACCTGATGGAAGGCGAGCGCTTCGAAACCCCGCTCAAGCCCTTCGGCGGCGCCGAGCAGATCGCCTGGTCACCGGACGGAAAGGAGATCGCCTACGTCTCGAAAAAGGGACCGGATTACGCCTCCAGCACGAACTCCGAGATTTACATCGTCAGCATCGCGGACGGCAGCACGCGCAACATCACCGAGGGCATGCCGGGCTTCGACCGCGACCCGCTCTATTCGCCCGACGGCCGATGGATCGCTTTCCATTCCATGGCGCGCGCCGGACACGAGGCCGACCGCAACCGCCTGATGCTCTACGACCGCGAAGGCGGCGTCGTCACCGAGCTGTCGAAAACGCTCGACCAGTGGGTGGGCGCGACCGTGTGGGGACCGGAGAGCGCGCAGCTGTATTTCGCGTCCGAGGACGGTGCCACCGTGCAGGTGTACCGCATGGACCTGGACGGGGACTGGGAAATCCTGACCGGCGGCGTCTACAATCATGACGCGGGACTGGACATCACGCCCGACGGGGAAACGCTTGTGTACGGCCGCCGTAATTTCAACGCCCCCACGGAACTGTATGCGCAGAAAGCCGAGAAGGATGCGCGTCCCGTGCCGCTGACGGGTGAGAACGCGGCGAAGCTCTCCACGCTCACGCCGGTGCGCATCGAGGAGCGCTGGATTCCCAGCACCGACGGCAAGAAGGTGCAGACCTGGGTGGTGTATCCGCCGGATTTCGACCCCGAGAAGAAATACCCGATGATCACCTACTGCCAGGGCGGCCCGCAGGCCACCGTCAGCCAGTTCTTCAGCTTCGCATGGAATTTCATGCTCATGGCTTCGGAAGGATACGTGGTCGTCGCACCCAACCGACGCGGACTGCCCGGCTTCGGGCAGGAATGGAATGATGCGATCAGCCAGGACTGGGGCGGCATGCCCATGCAGGATATCCTCGCCGCCACCGACGCCCTACTCGCCGAACCGTACATCGACCGCGATCACGTCACTGCCATCGGCGCCAGCGCGGGTGGCTACGCCGTGTTCTGGCTCGCCGGCAATCACGAGGGCCGCTTCAGCAGCTTCGTCTCGCACTGCGGTGTCTTCAACCTCGAGAGCATGTACGGCGCCACCGAGGAGCTGTGGTTCACGAACTGGGAAAACGGCGGTCCTTACTGGGACGCCGACGCGCGCCCGAACTACGACAAACATTCCCCGCACCGATACGCGCAGAACTGGGACACGCCCATTCTGATTATCACGGGCGAATACGATTTCCGCGTTCCCTACACGCAGAGCCTCGAGGCATACACCGTCGCGCAGGTGAAGGGCATTCCCTCGAAGCTCATCGTGTACCCGGATGAGAACCACTGGGTGCTGCACCCGCAGGAGCAGATGATATGGTTCAAGGAGTTTTTCGACTTCATCGGGACGCACCGCAAGCAGTAAATCCCGGACCCGCCGGTAATTACTGCACTCATGGAGAATTACTGTGCGGCCGGGAATTACTCCCCGACTGTCAGGAAAGAACTTGGCCCGGAATAGCGGAATAATTCCTCAACAGTTGCAAAACAATTGTTCTGAAGACGAGGGAATTATTTCGCGACTGTCACAGAATAATGACGCCCCGGCCCGCGCGAAGCGGACCGGGGCGTTCCTGTACATGGCTACCCTGTGTCTTACTTGAGCAGGACCATGCGCCTCATGGATGAGAACGAGTTGGCGCTCATACGGTAGAAATACACACCGGACGTCATCAGGCGTCCTTCGCTGTCGCGGCCGTTCCATGTGCTCGTATACAGTCCGGCGTCGCGCTGTCCGTCGACGAGCGTGCGGACGCGGCTGCCGGCGGCGTCATAGATTTCGAGACGCACGCTCGCGGCTTCCGGAAGCGCGAAGCGGATCGTGGTGCTCGGGTTGAACGGGTTGGGGTAATTGCCGTCGAGGGAGTAGCCGGCGGCAGTGCCGGGAAGGCGGTCGACGGACGTGGTCGTGGGGAAGTCCGTGGGATCACCGGGATTGGTGACCAGCGCGGGGTCACCCGGGAAGGGCTGCCCGACGCGCCAGGTTCCTTCCGGATCCTGCAGTTCCTCTCCGTTGGTGAAGCCGTCGCCGTCGGAATCCAGCTGCGCCAGCGCCTCACTCCATTCCACCTGACCGGCGGCACCCGGGGTGGACAGGTGATTCGCTTCGATTTCCTGGCCGAACGCATTGCGCACTCCGCCGCCGCCCGGACTGACATGGCAGTTCGCGCAGGATTTCAGTGTGCCGTTGGGAATCTGCGGGGAGCGGAAGCCCCGCGCCACGAGAAAGGTCGCGGACGTGAAGACGATCAGGACTGCGACGAGGATGTAGCGTTTCTTCATTGAAAATACTCCGTGCTGAAACATGAAAATGATTGCGTGCCGTGCATGCGCCGCTCAGAAGGCGAGCAGACGCGTTATGTTGAAGCCGATATGCAGGTCGCCGTCGTTGAAACTGTTTCCGGCACCCGCGAGCACCTGCGCAGGATTGAGCAGGTCATTGTTCGACAGGATGATCTTGAAGAAATGACCGCCGGTTTCCAGCTCGATGCCCATGGCCACCGTGTTGTGCGTCCCGCGCCAGCCGCTGACGGTGGGAATCCACTCCGCCAGCACGTTGAACACGTCGGTGATGTAGTACTGCGCATGCAGTCCCACCACGAAGGAGTACTGCCGCTCCGGACAGGTGATATGGCTGTTCTCGACATATGAAGGAACAATGCCCAGCGCGAATCGTTCCGCGTACATGGTATTGAATATCAGCTGCGCGTAGTACTGGAAATTGTCTGCGTCACCGGCGTCGCGTCCCGGAACCTCCGTGTTCCAGGCGCCACCCAGGCGCGCGGCAACGAGCAGGGGGAAAACCTCGTGACGATAGGAGAAGAGCTGCTGTTTGATCTGAAGATCGAGGTTGTCCTGCACGTTGCTGCGGCCGAGGGTGACATATCCTTCGTCGCTGTATGCGTACCCGAGCGCGAGCCGTATATTCACCGGTCCGTCGAAACCCCAGAGTGAGGCGCTGCCGTCGCTGATGGTCGGCACGAAGCGGTGGGAAATCTCGAATTCGAAATTACCCTGCTGCAGCACTTCGGCTGTGGGCAGGTTGGCGCCGTGCGTGGAATGGAAGAGCTGCAGGGGCGGCAGTTCCGCCGGTTCGCTGCGCTGCCAGCTCGAGCCGCCGTCCTGCGCGGTGGCGGCGGAGCAGAGCATAAGAAATACGGTCGCGATCAGTATGCGTGTCACGGGAGCTTATCCTTTGACTTTCTTGAGATGGAAATCGAGGAGCAGCTGCATGCTCTCGTCGATTTTGAGAAACATGAACTGCGGCACTTCGATATCGTGGTCGGTGAGTTTGACCTCGAATTCCGTTTTGATGCGCAGCGATGAGCCGCTGTCGTGCAGCGTGCCCGTGACGCGCATGGGCTTTTTCACGCCGTGAATGTCCATGCTGCCGCGCACGGTCACTTTCTGTGCGCCGCCGGTTTTTTCGAACTGCGTAATGCGCCCGCTGAACTTGGCGTACGGGTATGTGTCCGTGTGCAGGTAGTCCTCGCGCATGTGACGGTTGCGCAGTCCGATGCCGGTGTCCAGCGTACGCAGGTCCACTTCGAAATACAGTTTGCTGTCATCGGTCACTCCGCCGGCACCGTAGCTGAGATAGCCGTCGATGCTGCCGGTCACTCCCTCGAAATCCTCCACCGGCGCGTCGGAAATGAATTTCACCTCGTTCTTCGCCTTTTTGTCGACATGGTATTCCGTCTGTGCGGCAAGCGGTGCTGCCAGAAGCAGGAGTAGCAGGAGCGTGCGTGTCATGGCGTTTCCTTTCCGCATGTGTGTGTGCCGTGCATGGCACGGGTGAATCAGTCGTTCGGAGCTCCGCCGTCTATCCATGCCGCGATCGAATCGATGACTGCTGCGTCCAGTGCACCTGCAGGCGGCATCGAAGGAGCCAGCGATCCGCGCAGGACGCCGATCAGGACGCTTTCACCGCTGCCGCCGGGCATGACCAGCTGCTGCGCGGGATAGTTGACGCTCGAGACGCCGACGAGGGAGGCGTAGGCCTTCCCCGGGGTGAGGTCGAGTCCCGCCTGCGGATTGTCCCCTCCATGGCAGCCCGACAGGGCGCAGCCCGTGGCGAACACCTGTGTCTCGATGGCAGAGAAGCGCGCCGGCATGGCTTCCGGAACCGCGACGTCACATTCGGAGACGATGGAATCGGCGCAGGCTGAAAGCAGCAGCGCGGAGAAAAGCAGAAGAGAACGGAAGAATGCGTGTTTCATGATGTGCATCGCATGACAGGTGATCGATCCGGCGTTGCAGAAGCAAGGCTGCAATCGGTCACAGATGACGGCCGACATGCATTGTGCCGTCGACACTTGGATTGCGGAATACAGGTGACAGGACTCAGGAAATCGTTTCGCCGGTATTTTAATCTGGATTAATTAAAATTTAAAGGAAAATATTTTTGCCCGCAAGACCCTGTAACTTTTTCATGATTCAGGATATGTGGGGTCCGGTTTTGGCCAGGTGGGGGGGAGGGAGATTTTGCAGGGTGCCGCGGACCACGAGTGCCCGCGAAGAAACGTGAGATGGACGGCCGTGCTCAGTCGTCCAGGTGCCGCAGAAAGCGCCGGAGCATGCTGCGCAGCTCTTTGCGGTCGAGACGGTCGGCAGCCCGGCCGGCATGCAGCCATTTCCGTTCGCGCTCGTCTTCTTCCTCCCAGTGCTCGAGTGTGCGCGTCACTTCCATGGCGAAAACCTGCACGCGGATGCTGCCGTTCCATTTTTCGTAGTGGTATTCGCCGACGGGATTCTCGAGTATTTTTCCCTCGATGCCGGCTTCCTCGCGCGCTTCCTTCAGCGCCGAACCTCGCGCGGTGAGTCCGGGATCGATCACCCCCTTCGGAAAAATCCAGCGCTTCTTCCCCCTGCTCGTTATGAGGAGGATTTCGACGCCGTGCTGTCTTCGCCGGAAGGGAATGACGGCGGATTGCTCGTAAAACCAGGACGGAGCGGATTTTCTTGGCATGCGTGGACGCGTCAGATGAAATAGAGCAGGAGAAACACGAGGTAGAACATCAGTGTGACGGCTGCGGCAACGAGAAGGTTGCGGAAAAGCTGCTTCCATGGAGTGTCCCCGCGCGCGAAACCGTATCGCGCAGCGATGCCGCCGGTAAACAGCATGATGCCGGCATAACCGATGGTGGCCGCGGGCAGGGCGGGGACGTCCATGAGCAGTGCCAGCGCGGGACCAAGAAAAAACACCAGGACGCCGACGCCCGCGCAGGCGGTATACAGTGCGGCGCCGGCTTCCCGCGGCGCGCTCACGGCGCGTCCGGTCCTGCTTCCCCCGGGACGCCGTCGGATGACGGGACTGCAGACCCGGCAGTGCGTTCCGTATCAGCGGCCGCTTCCTGCATGCGCGCCTTCTCCGCGGCCTTCTGCCGGTCCATTTCCTCGTAATCGATCTCCGAGCCCATCATGCTGTGCGGGATGAGGAAGATGAGCAGCATAACCACCGAGGCGCCGACGACGAACCAGCGGCGCGCAGGATGCTGTCGCAGCGCGTCCTTTTTCCAGATGGCCGCCATGGCGATGAGCCAGGCCACGAGCGCGATCAGCGTCTTGTTGTCCGTCAGGTCCGTGCCGTATGGAAAGCCGGTCCAGTATTCCCCGAAGGCGAATTTCTGCACGATGGGACCGAAAATGAAGCCGCCGATGATCAGGAAAACGATGCCGACGATGGCCTGCATGCGCGGACGACCCTCGCGGCGCAGCGCCTCGAGTCCAGCCCGCGTCGATATCAGCATGGCCAGGAACATGGCGATGACATGCGGGATGAGCGCGCCCATGGGAACGGCGCCCTTGAAGCGTGTGACCACGCTTTCGTGATCGGGGATGCGCACCAGCGCGCCGTCCTTCTCGAGTTCGATGAAGTATTCGAGCTTGCCGGCAGGAGGCTGATGCGGCAGCGTGGCGAAAAGGGAATCTTCTTCAGCGGTGATCGCGGACCGGCTCCATGCGTCGTCGGTCTTGTAGCGGCGGTAGACGATTTCTCCCTCCACACCCGCGGTTTCCGTGTGGAACGGTACCAGCTGGTCGCCGTCGCCGCCGTGACTTCGGGTGAGGGAGTAATGCACCGTCGCGTCGCCGACAGCGATGCTACCGTCCACCGGGTACGTGGGGCCGGTTTTTCGCTGATAGTAGGCAGAACCGAGGGTGATGAGAAGAGCCAGTATCCAGAGCAGTATGCTTCGCGCCATTGCAGCCTCTTGGGGGTGAGCAAACAATGCAATATCGGGCGAAAGCGCCTATGCATGCAACGGCGGTGAAATGGATTTTCCCCGTGCGCTTGGTATTTTACGCACATATGAATGTGAGGCCGATATGAAAGCGAGCAGAGACGAGATCGCGCGGGACTGGCTGCCGCGCTACACGGGGATGCGGCACGAGGAGTTCGGCAAATGGATACTGCTGACGAATTTCCAGGCCTATGTCGACACCTTCGCCGCGCAGCACGACGTCCCGGTGCGGGGAAAAGGCGGTCCGATGACCGCGGCGACATCGACGGACGGTGTGACCATCATCAACTACGGCATGGGCAGTCCCAACGCCGCCACCGTCATGGATCTCCTGACATCCGTCGCTCCCTCGGGTGTTCTTTTCCTCGGGAAATGCGGGGGACTGAAGAAGTCCACCGCAGTGGGTCACTTCATTCTTCCCACCGCGGCCATTCGCGGCGAAGGCACGGGCGACTCCTACATGCCGTCCGAGGTGCCGGCGCTGCCCTCCTTCAAGCTGCAGCAGTTCGTCGCCAATGCCGTCGCCGATCATGGCTACGAGTATCGCACGGGCGTGATTTACACCACAAACCGTCGCGTGTGGGAATACGACGAGGACTTTCGGGACTACCTCCGCGCCGTGCGCGCCATCGGCATCGACATGGAAACCGCGACGGTGTTCATCGTCGGTCACGCGAACCGCATTCCACGCGGCGCGGTGCTGCTGGTGTCGGACATCCCCATGGCGCCCGACGGCATCAAGACCGAGGAATCGGATCGCGCGGTGTCGCGCCGTTTCGCCGAGGAGCATCTGCGCATCGGCATCGACGCCATACGCCACGTGCGCGACAGCGGAGAGAAGATCAAGCATTTTCAATTCGAATAAACCATTTCACGAGCAGAGGAACACATGAGCGTTCGTTTCGCCCTCCTGCTGCCGGTACTGCTGCTGTTCGCCGCCTGTACCCGCACCACGGAACAGCCGAAGGACATTCCCACCATGAGCATTACCGAAGCCACCATGAATGACGCCATTTCCACCCTCATCGACAGCCACGGTGAAGAGCACCGCGCGCGCATCGAGCAGGGCGTGCGTCAGGCCGCATCGATGTGGCGCGAGGAAGACGGCAGCGCCGAGGACTTCAGCGCCTTCTGCGGCCAGCAGTTCATCAGCGATCCCGATCTGCTGGACCAGACTTTCCAGCGCTTTCAGCATAATTTCATGCTCATCAGCGGCTACTTCAGGGAGCTGAACCGCGATCTGAACATCCCGCTGCAGCTGGACACGGGTCCCATCATGCCGGTCGATTACCTGTTCGGCGAATACGCGCCGCATGCGCATGTGAGCGAGGACCTATTCTCGACGCGCCTCGCCTTCGTGGTGCTGCTCAACTTCCCGCTGACCACGCTTGCCGAGCGCCTGGAAAACGGCGACGAATGGACGCGCCGCCAGTGGGCGGAAGCGCGGCTCGCGCAGGATTTCGGCACGCGCGTGCCCGCAGAAGCCAGCCAGGCGGTGTCCGCCGCCTACACGACCTCCGACAGCTACATCAGCAGCTACAACATCGTCATGCACAATGTCGTCACCGGTGACGGCGCGAGGCTTTTCCCCGAGGGACTGACGCTGATCTCGCACTGGGGACTGCGTGACGAACTCAAGGCGCAGTATGCGAAGCCCGACGGACTGGCACGGCAGCAGCTCATTCACCGCATCATGGAGAAAATCATCGCGCAGGAGATTCCCACCGAGGTGGTGAACAATCCCGACGCGGACTGGTACATCGACGACGGCGTGGTCGTTCCTGCCGGCACCTCGCCCGCAGGCGTGTCGCCTGCGGCGCGGGAGGATGACACGCGCTACGCCATGTGGCTGAAGATTTTCCATGCCGAGCGCCAGGTTGATCCCTATCACCCCGACAATCCCACGCATATCGCGCGCCGCTTCAACGACGACCGCGAAATCCCTGAAGAGGAAGTGGAGAAGCTGCTGGTCAGCGTGCTCAGCTCTCCGCTGGTCAAGGAAACGGCGGATCTCATCCGCGCCCGCCTGGGTCGCGACCTGCAGCCCTTCGATATCTGGTACACCGGCTTCAAGAGCAAGCCGCCGCTTACCGAGGATGAACTCGACCGCATCGTGCGCCGGAAATACCCGGACGTGCAGGCGTTCGAAAATGACATCCCGCGCATCCTGAAAAAACTCGGTTTCTCCCGTGAGAAGGCGGAGTACCTTGCCTCGAAGATCACCGTGGATGCATCGCGCGGTGCGGGACACGCCATGGGTGCGGGACGCATCGTCGACAACGCGCATCTCCGCACGCGCGTCCCGGAAGAGGGCATGAATTACAAGGGCTACAATATCGCCATTCACGAACTCGGCCATAACGTCGAGCAGGTAATGTCCTTCCAGATGATGGACTACACCCTCCTGCGCGGCGTGCCCAACACGGCGTTCACCGAGGGCTTCGCCTTCGTCTTCCAGTCACGCGACCTCGAACTGCTCGGTCAGAAGGTATCCGATCCGAAGGCCGACGCCACCAATGTGCTCGACGTGCTGTGGTCCACCTACGAGATCGCCGGCGTGGCCCTGGTGGACATGCGCGTTTGGCGCTGGATGTACGAGCACCCCGATGCGACTCCCGCCCAGCTTCGCGAGGCCGTGATGACCATTGCGAAGGACGTCTGGAACGAGTACTACGCACCGGTGCTCGGGATGAAGGACGAGCCGCTGCTGGCCATTTACTCCCATACCATCGATGCAGGACTGTACACGCCTGATTACCCGATGGGACATATCATCGCCTTCCAGGTGGAGGAGTATCTGAAGGACAAAATACTGGCCGCAGAGATGGAGCGCATGTGCACCATCGGCAACGTCTCGCCGGACCTGTGGATGCGCACCGCCGTCGGCGCGCCGATTTCTTCGCAGCCGCTGCTCGACGCCGCGGAAAAGGCGCTCACGACGCTGCGTTGATTTTCCCGATGCATCGCCCGTTCCCCCGTCCGCTGCGGTGGGGGAACGGGCTTTTTCTTTTCCCCGGCAACAATACCGCTCTTCCGCGTGTTTAGGGAGTGAACATCGGAAAGAACCATGAACAGCAGAAATTCCATCGATATTGTCATTCTCGGCGCCGGATACGGCGGCATGAGCTGCATTACCCGCCTGTCGCGCAAATTCCGCAGGCAGTCCCATGTGCGCATACACCTCGTCGACCGGCATACCTATCACCTTCTTGAAACCCGCCTGCATGAGCGCGCGGTGCGCGAATCCGAAGTGACCGTGCCGCTGGCGCGTTTTCTCGAAAAGCGTCCCAACGTCACATTTCACCTCGGCGAGGTGACGCGCATCGATCTCGAGGATAAATACGTTGAGCTCGACTTCGGCCGCAGTGACACAACCGAGGGCGCCGCGCGTCGCCTGCGCTATGACTATCTCGTCATCGCGCTCGGCAGCAAGACAAATTTCTACCAGATCCCCGGACTGGAAGAGCACGCCTTCCAGCTCAAGGAGCTCGAGGATTCCGAACGCATTCGCACGCATACCGAGCGCATGTTCGCCATCGCCGCGTCCGAGACCAGCCTGAATCGCCGCAAAGAGTATCTGCGCGTCGTTATCGGCGGCGGGGGACTGACCGGCGTGGAGCTGGCGGCGGAGATGGCGGAACGCTTCGACGCGCTGAGCGAGCAATACCACATCGATCCCGCCGAGCCCGAGATGCTGCTCATCGAACTCTCCGACCGTATCCTTCCGTCGCTCGACGGCCGGCAGGTCGCGCGCTCGGCGGAGGCCATGCAGGCGCTCGGCATTCAAATCCTCACCGGCACCCGTGTGCTCGGCATGAGGGAGGAGGACGAGCGGCTGCTCGTTCTGCGCGAGCCCGGTGACCCCATTCCCACACGCACCATGATATGGACGGGAGGGATACGGGTGACAGATCTGCTTCGCCGCAGCGGTGCGGAGACGGGTGCGATGGGACGTGTGGTGGTCGATCAGACGCTGCAGCTCAAGGGATATCCCGGGGTGTTCGCCATCGGCGACAATGCGCTGGCGGTGAATCCGGATACCGACGAGGCGGTTCCCACCGCGGCGCAATTCGCGCTGCAGCAGGGATATCTCACCGCGGACAATCTTTACCGCCTTGCCATGGAGCGGAATACGAAAAAGTATACACCGAAAGTCCTCGGCGAAGTGGTCTCACTCGGCAAGCATCTCGCGGTGGGCTGGACTTCACTGCCGCTCGCGGGACGCGTGCGTTTCCTCGGATTCCTCGGCAGTCTCATCAAACGCGCGATCAGCGAGCGCCATCTCTTCCTTCTCTGGAAAGAACGGCAGAACTGGACCGGTCACTGGTAGTGCATGCCGGTCGCGTGCAATAAAAAAGGCGTCCCGCGGGACGCCTTTTGCGTTTCACTGTTTCCTCTTCCCCACTCAGGATTGAAGCAGCATGAGATTCTCACTTCCCTCCATCGTCGTGATGCGGAGGAAGTACAATCCCGGCTGAAGGTCGGATGTGCCAAAGGGGATGATGTGATGTCCCGGATCCATGTGCGCATTGCTGAGCAGGACGCGCAGCGGCTTGCCGTAGCGGTCGATCAGTGTCAGCGTCACGTCCGTCTCCGCATCGAGACCGAAAGAAACCGTTCCGTAATTCCGGAAGGGTTCGCTGCTGTTCGTCCAGATGCTGAAGGAGTGCGGGACGATGTCCGGCGTGACCGAGATGATCGGGGAGGCGATGTCCTTGCCGCTGCGGTCGATCTGGCGGAGGCGGTAATACACCGCGCCGTCGTCATGAAGCCTGTCGTTGAAGACGAACTGCTGCGGTCCGCGCCTGCTGCTGCGGTAGTACTTAATTGTCTCCCACAGCGGCCTGGACTGCGTGCGACGTTCGATCTCGAAGCCGACGGAATTGTTGCCGTGCGTCGGCAGCCATTTCAGCTGGACGAAGTCACCGAAGCGCGTGCCGGTGAACATGTGCAGGGCCGCTGAATGCAACTCGACCGCGTGGGCACCAAGCGGGCCGGTGAGGACGGGCTGGGCCGCGCTGCTGCGGAAGGCATCCATCGATATCGTTGCGGGTCCGGGATATGCGGATTCAGCTTCCGGCGCGCCTCTCCACGCGGATGTGCCGGACGAAGCGGCTTCTTCTGCGCGCAGCTCCGCGAGCACCGGGGCCGCGAAACCGACGCTGGACTGCTGGGCCTGCGCGAGCGCAGGGAGCAGGAGAAGCGCTGACAATATGAAGGCGTAACGTACCATGATCGAAGTGTTCCTTCGCTGTGAATGTAACCGTTCGCTGGCAGGCGGACAGTTTTGTAGTAATACGTACGTGGAGAGAGTGACGTAATGTACTACATGTGTGGAATGAATCCAAATAAAATCGTCATGCGAAGAAATAATTGCGGGATACTCATCAGCAGGCGTGTATGCAATCTCTCGTGACGATAATTCTAGAAGTTGCAAATCTCATGCCATGAACAGATTCGGCTTTTCTGGCTTGTATTGGCTGGTTTTTCAGGTAATGACCGTTCGAAATCCGGGCAGGCGAGACGCGCCTGTTTGATTTCCGCACAACAAAAAGGGCCGGATAGAGTATCCGGCCCCGGGGAAATGCACTGTGTGCATGAAAATCAATCCGGGTAAAGGTCCGGGAAAAGCGCGCGTTCCACGGTTTCGATGACGATGTGGATGATCTTGATGTGCAGTTCCTGGATGCGGTCGCTGGTTTCACCGGGCACGATGATCGGCAGGTCGCAGAGCGGGAGCAGCTTGCCGCCGCCCTTGCCGAGCAGTCCAACCGTGGTGACGCCGCGGCTGCGCGCTTCCTCCGCGGCACGGAGGAGATTCGGGGAGTTGCCGCTTGTGCTGAGCATGAGCAGGAGGTCGCCCTCGCTGCCGAGCGCCTGCACCTGGCGCGCGAACACCTCGGCATAGCCGTAGTCATTGGCGACGCAGCTCATGTGTCCCGGATCGCTGAAAGCGATGGCGGGGAGCGGGGGACGTTCGCTGCGGTAGCGTCCGCTCCATTCCTCGGCGAAGTGCATGGCGTCGCTCATCGAGCCGCCGTTGCCGCAGGACAGGGCTTTCCCGCCGGCACGGAAGGTGGCCGCGAGCTTTTCGGCGAAAAGTGCCACACGGGGAAACTGCTCAGCATCCGCGATGAAGGATTCCAGGCAGTGTTTCGCGTCGGTGAAGGCCTGTTCTACTGTCGTCATGGCTGTCGTCCGGGCTGATTACTGAATGACGTTGAGATCGAGTCCTTCGAGACGGTCGGCCGAATCGTTGAGGACCTCCGCATGCAGGGAATTACCGTGGGCGTCCATGGTAACGATGGCCGCGAAGTCCTCTGTCTCGAACTGCCAGAGCGCTTCCGGGATGCCGAATTCCTCAAGAAAATGCACGCCGGTCACTTTCTTGATTGTCTCGGCGTAATACTGTGCAGCACCGCCGATGGCGTTGAGGTACACCGCGCCGAAGTCTTTCAGTCCCTCGAGCGTCCGCGGTCCCATGCCGCCTTTCCCGATCACGGCGCGAATGCCGAATTTCCTGATGATATCCGCCTGGTAGGGTTCCTCTCGGATGCTGGTCGTCGGACCCGCGGCCTTGACATGCCATTCGCCGCTGTCGTCCTGCAGCATGACGGGACCGCAGTGATACAGCACGCCGCCGCCAAGATCCACCGGGGCGTCGTGATCCATCAAATACTTGTGCAGCGCGTCGCGGCCGGTGAACATCTGTCCGCTGATCAGCACGATATCGCCGACCTTCAGGCTGCGGATCTGCTCCTCACTGATCGGCGCGCGGAGACGCACTTCCCTGCCGGTGAGCGGAATGCCCTCGCTCCTGGCCATGCTGCGCGGATCCGCATCGCGGTACATCCAGCTGTTGATGCTGCCCGACGCGGGATCGATGCGAACACCGAGACGGCGGAAGGCCCAGCAGTCATACGCCACGGAAACAAAGAAGCTGGCGGGCAGCCTGTGATAGCTGCCGATTTTGCATCCGATCAGCGTGCTCGCGCCGCCGAAGCCCATCGGACCGATATTGAGCTTGTTCGCGTGCTCCATGATTTCATCTTCGAGCGCAGAGAGCGCGGGATCCGGATTCTTGTCGTCGAGCTCGCGGAAGAGCTGCTCCTTGGCGTTGGCGTAGCCGCCGGCGCGGTCGGAGCCCACGGCCACACCGATGGCGCCCACCGAACAGCCCTGTCCCTGCGCCTGCCAGACAGCGTGGAGAATGCACTTGCGCACGCCCTCGAGGTCGCGTCCGGCCTTGCCGAGATGCTCCAGCGTCGCGGGAAGGGAATACTGGATGTTCTTGTTCTCGCAGCCCCCGCCCTTGAGGATGAGTTTCACCTCGATGTCATCGCGCTCCCACTGCTCCCAGTAAAATATCGGGGCGCCGCTGCCGATATTGTTTCCGCTGTTCTTGCCCGTGATGGAGTCTACGGTGTTCGGACGCAGCTTGCCGCGCCTGGTCGCCTCCTCGATGGCCCAGAGGATTTCCTTTTTCATCTCCAGCTGGTTGACACCCACAGGTGTCTTGATTTTAAACGTCGGCATGCCGGTGTCCTGGCAGATGGCCCCCTCGTTTTCACAGGCCATGTCGATGTTCTTCGCAATGGTGGAAAGTGCCATCGCTGCGCGCGATCCGGGCTCCTCGCCATCGAGAATGCCTTCCATCGCGCGGCGCACATCCGCGGGAAGATTGGTTGAGGTCTGAATGATCAGATCGAGCATGCTTTGACGAAAGTGTTCCATGCGATGCCTCGTAGGTTGAGTCGGTGTTCCGTATGCTTTGTGAAATGATACAACCTGAGGTGATCTGAATCAAACACGCAGGTCCGCTTTGTCATAAAACTCACAAAAAGAGCTTTAAATGCTCTTGACATTTATTTGTCATAAAGATAAGTTGATATTAGCAAACTGTTATACGTGAGAACTCATGGAACAGGTTGACGTACACAAACAAGCAGAGAAACTTGCGGATCTGACGCTGGGCCTTGTCGGCACATGCCAGCGCAAGCAGGAACGCATCGCGGAACGTGCGCAGCTTTCCCTGTCCGAGTTCAAGTGCCTCCGGGCTTTCCGGGTCGACACCGAACTCTCGGTCAAGGACATCGCCCACCGCATGAGCCTGACCAGCAGCCGTCTGACACGCATTATCGACGGACTCGTCAAGAAGCGCTTCGTGACACGGCACATCGATCCGCAGGACAGACGCATCATCAACGTTCGCTTGACCAAGCAGGGGGAAACCATCGCCCGCAAGGTCAGCAGCGACTGCACACATGTCTACGAACAGGTGCTGCAGATAGTCAATCCCGGGGAGCATGAAGAAATCATTTCCGCTATCGCCAAGCTCTTCGAGGCCATGCAGGTACGCACGGACTTCGTCGAGGAATACGCAGATAAGTGAAAAATGAAACAGTTGCATTTCGCAACTGTTTTGCTCCTCAACTGTTTACTGACACACCCATTCTTCGCGGAATGGGTGTGTTCTTATATGCGCTCCGGCCTGCGCAGCCAGTGCATGAGATAGACGCTGAGGCTGGCAGCCATGCCGGCGTACATCGGTTCGATATTGAAGGGATATTGCGGCAGTCCGTCGGACAGGTTCAGCTGTCCAGTGACGAAGGATGCGGCACTGAATAGGAAACCCGCGGCCATCGCGGCGAACGTGGGTGTGGCGGGGATGGAAAACCGGGGAAAGTAGCTTGTGCCGAGCGGGAGCAGCAGCGGTGGAATGAACAGGGTGCCGATGACATACCACAGACTGATCACCGAAGGAAACAGCAGCACCGCTGCGATGGAAAACAGCGCGGTGAACAGAATGCCGTACTGTGTGTAACGTGTCACGCTGCCGTCATCGGTGCGGCCGGTGAGTGTGGAGAGAATGTCGCGTCCCGCCGTCAGTCCTGCGATGAATGTCAGTCCGTCGGTGGTGGACATCACGGTGGCGAGCATCCCGATGTAGAAAATTCCTTTTGCAACGGAGGGCAGCACTTCCTCGGCAAGCAGGGGAAAGGCCATCGACGGCTGCGCGAGATCCGGGAGCAGGGCGCGGGCGTACAGTCCCGACAGTGTCGTGATGGTATCAAAAACGAACCAGCACGCGACAGAGATGTAGATGCCGCGGCGCGCAGTCCCGGGCGTGCGCGCGCTGAGGGTGAACTGGTGGAACTGCGGTGCGACGAGGGTCCACAGGGCAATGAAAAACCACACCAGGATGTACTGCCAGCTGTTCCCTCCGGTGAGCGTCAGGTGCGCGGCGGGCAGCTCATCGGACAGGAAGGGGAATATGCCGTGCGCCGGGACGAGGAAGAGCAGCAGCACGAAGAAGCCCGCGAACATGAGAGTGAACTGAAGCAGGTCGGTACGTACCACGGCCCGGAATCCCCCGGTGAACACGTATATCACCGAGACCATTGTTCCCGTGAGGAGGGCCGGCAGCAGCGCCCAGCCGGTCACCACCTGCAGCAGAACCGCCAGCATGAGGACATACGGGGCCGGGGAGCTGTTGAAGAAAACCAGCACGGATCCGAGCAGTCCGGTTTTCCGGTCGTACACGGCATACAGCTGGTCGGGGATGGAAAAGCGCCCGGTGCTGCGCACGCGGTGCGCGAACAGCAGCGCGAACACGATGGCGAAAAGATAATAGGGGAAACCGAACACGAACCAGTTGGCGATGCCGTAGAGGTACGTGAACTCCCCGACCCCGAGAATGCCGCCGTACCAGGTCGACACCAGCGCCGCGACGAATCCCGGAAGCGTGAGCAGACGGCCCCCGAGGATGAATTCCTCCGAGCTGCCGCGGCCGCGCGTGGCGCCGCGAAATCCCAGGTACAGCAGGAAAAGCATGTAGCCGGCGACGAGTATCCAGTCGGCAGCGGAGAAATGAAGAAGGGTCACGGTGAAGGAATCGTTGTTGCGGCGTTCAGTCCGGTGGGAACAAAATGGCGGGGAGGAGGCAAAAAACAAAGGGGCGTCCCGCGGACGCCCCTTGCATATGCGCTCAGCGCATGACGGTCTTCAGTATTTTCTTCTGTGCCGGATGGCGTTCGCGGAAAAGGCGTTCCGAAAGCTGCTTGCTGTGTCTGTCGCTGTCTATTGTGATAAACACAAGTTTCTCCATGCATTCCCTGCACACGCGGACCTTGCGCTCACCTTCCATATCAAGCGGTTTCTTGAAATACAGGTTTTCCGCCGGAATGCGATGTCCGAATGCACACTCGTGCTCCTTTTCGGAGACGCCCGTGTGCCATTCGTACTGCTGAGAAGAGAGCGCGTTGAACCGTTTCAGCGAACGGAGAAACTCTTTTTCGGAATGATACACCGCCATAGATCAACTCCGGATAGTACTGGAGGGAGGAAACCGGAATTCCCCCGTCTGAACCGGTCGAGCGGGAATTCCGGTGTGGACTGTCAATCTAATAAAAACAAGGACAAATGCGACAGGGAAGGAAATATTTTTTCACCCGTGCGAGAATCTGCCGGAAAAGCGTGAATTCCATGGCGGAATGGCGTATATTCGCATACACAAGTCATGTGAAGTATGAGAGTGTCTATGCTCAGCTGGGTAATGGCTGCAGCTGTATTCCTTCAGGTATGCACAGCCGCAGCGAAGGACGTATCACCGGGAAGGGGGGCGGACACCGGCATGCCCTGTCACGCGGAATTGCTTGCGTCCGGAGAAATTCGCTTGCTGTGTTCCGGCGGCGGCGACGCGCTGTCCACGGAGGCGGAAAATTATCAGCTGCGCACCGCCGATGGCAGGGAAATCTCCGTTGCCGAAGTGATCGTGGAAAGCACACGGGTGCTGCGCCTTGTCCCGGCCGAGAAGCTCGACATTCGTCGCGTGCATTTCCTGCACCTGCGAGCTGAAGAGCAGACCTTTTTGTGCCGCTTCAGCGGATATCTGCGCGCGCTTTCATCGGACAGGCAGCTCGGGGCGTGGTATGACGCGAACAGTGATCGTACGCTGCTGCGGATCTTCTCGCCCCGCGCAGACAGCATCCGTCTTTACCTCTATCGCGCGCGCAGCGGCGACGAAGCCGCCGAAGTGCATACGTTGCAGAGGGACGCCGACGCGGTCTGGGAAATCGCTCTCCCGGGGAATTATGAAGGCTGGTGGTACGACTTCACCGTGCACGGTCCGGACGACCCAGGAAACGAATTCTTTGAACAGCTTCCGGTTCACATCACCGATCCGTACGCACGCGTATCAGATGACAGTTTCGGACGCGCGCGCATCTGGCCGCGCATGCAGCCGGCTCCGCCCCTGCGCGGCGGTATTCCCCGCATGGAGGATGTCATCGCCTACGAAGTGCATGTCGAGGATTTCACGCTGGACCTCCCCGGACTCGATCCGGCACTGCGCGGCACGTTCGCTGGATTCATGCAGTCCGGACTGCGCAACAGCCGGGGTGAAGCCGTGGGCTTCGATTACCTGGCCGATCTCGGCATCAATGTCGTCCATCTCATGCCCGTGCAGGAATTTCTGCATTACCCCGACGACGAGTGGCAGGACGCCTTCGCCGGCAACGAGTACATGCGCGCGCAGATGGTCGACAGCAGCAATTACCAGTGGGGGTACCGCACGACGCACGCCATGGCGCTCGAATCTCGCTACCGCCGCGCGGGAAGTGAAATCGGCTCGCAGAACAGGGACTTCCGCGACCTCGTCGCCGCGTTCCACGAAAGGGACATCGCGGTCATCGTCGACCTGGTGTTCAATCATACGGGAGAGCGCATGGACGGAAGGGAGATGTATTTCAACTTCCGCGTTCTCGGCCGGCACGCGTACTACCGCACCAACGACGCGCTGGATTTCATCGGCGACTACGGGACGGAAACGAAATCCGAGGAACGTCCCATGACGGCGCGCTGGATATATGACCAGTGCCGCATTCTTATCGAGGAGTACGGGGTGGACGGTTTTCGCATCGACCTGGCAGGACTCACCGATCAGCAGACGCTCGAAGAGCTGCGCCGCAGACTCGGTCCTGACATCATCATCTACGGCGAGCCCTGGATAGGATCCTCCGATCCCGCATACGAGGCCAATCCGGACTGGGACTGGTACAAGGAGGATGCCCCGATCACCTTTTTCCAGGACGACACGCGCAACGCACTCTGCGGTCCCCCCGACAATCCGGAGGACAAGATGCGGGACCGCGGCTATGCGGGGGGAAACGGAAACCGCGAGGCGGCCCGGCAGGCCGTCGCCAACAGTTTCCTCCATGAGGACACGCCGAACGAAGGCATCAATTACCTTGACATCCATGACAACTGGGCGCTGGCGGACCGCTTTGCCGTCGAGGACTGGAACGGGCTCCTGGGCGTGGAGGAAGCGCGCGTCCGTCTTGCCGCGGCCATGCTGCTCACATCGCTCGGTCCCGTCGTCATGCATGGCGGCACGGAAATGCTTCGCAGCAAGGGTTCCACACCGCTGGTGAACCTGGTTGAGCACACCGCCACCGGTCCCATATACATTCACGGACGCAGGGATACCTACAACCTGCGCCGTCCCAACCTGTTTCTCTGGGAAACGCTCGGGCGCAATATCGAGGACGGCGCGGCATGCAATTTCGAGCGAATGAAAGAGTACTGGAAAGGCCTCATCAGTCTCCGCAACAGCGACACCGGCAAGGTGCTGCGCATCGGCAGCGCTGTGCCGGACGATTACATCACGTGGATTTTGCCCGGCGATCCGATGCTGATGGGGTATGTCATCGGCGGGCGCATTCTCGTCCTGGTCAATACCGGGACGAAGGAGGCCAGGTTCGAAAACGTCACGCTTCCTGAAGGACGCTGGGAACTCGTGGCGGCGGGAGACACCGCGGGGACGGAACTGCTTGAAGACAAGGAGCAGCACACGCTGCATGGCGGCGTGCACACGCTCCGGCTCGACGCACTCGACGCAAAAATCTGGATTCTTCGATAGACATCCCTCATTGCAGCGAGGAGTATCATGAGTAAACGAATTGTCGTGGGGCTGGACGGCTCACCGTACGCGCGGAGCGCGCTGGACCTGGCCGTCCGACGTGCCAAGGTGTACGAGAGCACGATTATCGGCCTCGCCGTCATTGACCGGCCAAACATCGAACAGCTCGCCGCGGGCGCGCAGCCCGGTGCCTTCCAGATGTCCGAGCATACCGTCTCATCCATGCTCAACGATGCGAAACAGCATGCGGAAGAGCTGATCGCACAGTTTCGCATGACCTGCGACCTCGAGAAGGTCGCTCATGAGGATATCATCTACACGGGCACGCCCTGCGAAGGACTGCGGGAGGAAGGAAAAACCGCCGACCTCATCATCATGGGACTGCGGACATTTTTCCACTATCCGACGCGGGAAGGCCCGGGCGATACGCTCGAGCATCTGCTCAAGGATCCGGTGTGTCCCGTGCTCG
>CAJXSA010000003.1 GCA_913060595.1 uncultured Ignavibacteria bacterium | reverse complement strand
GTTCAAACTGCAGAACGGCATTCCGAACATCGGTCCCGACCAGGCCTTCGTCGGCCGCCTGCTCAAGCTGAATGTGGGCGAACAGACCGAGCCTTTCCGCGGACTTCGCGGCATCTACGTCGCCAAACTCGATGCGAAATCCGCCTTCGATGAGACGGCATACAAGGTCAAGAAGGACGAACTGCGCAAGCAGCAGCTTTCCACGCTGCAGAACGAGTTTGTCCGTTCCTGGATCGAGCAGAAACGCGACAAGATCGATATCGTGGACAACCGCTACCGCTTTTTCCGCTGATCACGAAACAACCGCCTTTTTTCGATTGTCATGAGGTAGAAACGCCGATCAGCTGAACACGAATTGAGGAAGAGAATGAACATCCCCCGGTGGAGCCATACACTATCAGTACTGCGCCGGGGGATTTTCATTTTCCTGCTGCTGCTCCCGTCGGCGATGCTTCACACGCAGTCCCACAGGCATGCTCTCTCCGTTTCGGTCGGACTCATCGAGGATTCACGAATCTTCGTTTCTCCGCAATCACCCGATCCGGTCGAGAGGCAGACGACCACCAACCTCGGCTCCACGACGAGTTACGGTGGCAGCTACCGTTACCTCCTTTTTCCCTCGGTAACGCTTCAGCTGCATGGCGAGTATGTTCACGAGCGCAGTGAAAGCACTGACCTGGCGGGCACACGCATTCAGAACGGATTTGACATCTGGCTGGCTGAAGCGAGCGGCATTTTTTCGCTTCCGTTCAGTTCCGATCGTTTCATAATGTACGTGGGTGGAGGAGCGGGGTTCTACATCGGCCGGCGCAGCTACGCCGTGGCGGATGCAGCAGCGGAAACAGTCTCATCGGTCCCTGCATTCGGCATTCATATTCTTGTCGGGGCGGAATACATGGTGCTGCCGCGGGTGGGAATTCGTGCCGACGTCGTATTCCGCGATCCGCAGATCTCGGTGGAAAACCGCTTCCGGCAGTCCTCCGTCCGCGCAAACGGTGTAGAGTATCCGCTGTCCACGGATCCCTTCCTTTCCCACGTCAACCTCAACGGAAACGTCTACTCCCTTGGAGTTTCCTGGCATTTCTGAGGCGGCGGAGAACGCCGTCCTTCATCTCACCCTACATGCTTTCCGGCGCTGCGATTCCGATGATGGAGAATCCGTTCGCCAGCACCTGGCGCGTCGCCCGGCAGAGCGCGATGCGCGCGGCGCTCAGCTGTTTGTCCTCGGTGACAACACGGCAATCGTGATAGAACTTGTGGAATGCCGTCGCCACGCCATGGAGATAGGTGCATAGGTGCTGCGTGTCATAGGTGCGCGCAGCCAGCTGAATAATGTCGCCGAACTGCAGCAATTCCTTGATCAGCGCAATCTCCGAACTGTGCGTCAGCAGCTCCAGCGGTGCCTTCCCTTCCGCGGACATCCCTTCGGTTTCCGCGAAACGCAGTATGCTTGCGATGCGGGCATGCGCATACTGCAGGTAATACACCGGGTTGTTTTCGCTCTGTTCCTGCGCAAGCCGAATGTCGAATTCCAGGTGTGAACTGGCGCCGCGCATGATGAAGAAATAGCGAACGGCATCGCTCCCCACATCCTCGATCAAATCATCGAGTGAATAGACATTGCCGGAGCGCTTGCTCATTTTCACTGTTTCGCCTTCGTTGACAAAACTCACCATCTGGTGAATGATGACATCGACGTGCTCGGTGGAAAGATCGAACGAACGAACGGCCGCAAGTACATCCGGGATCGTCGCGATATGATCCGCGCCGAAAATATCGATGATGCGATCATATCCGCGGAGAATTTTGTCCTTGTGATACGCGATGTCCGGCAGACGGTATGTCGGTTCTCCTGAACTCTTGACGATGACTCTGTCCTTGTCCGCTCCGAACTCCGTTGTTTTCAGCCAGACAGCGTCATCCTTCTCGTACGCAAGTCCCTTCGCGCGCAAATCATTCAGAACGGCATCGATTTTCCCGTCGCGGTAGAGACTGTCCTCGTTGAAAAAGATATCGTGCTTTACCTGCAGTCGTTCCAGCGTCTTCTGAATGGCCGCGAAGCACCACTTTTCTCCCGCGCTGCGGAAGAAGTCGAGTTCCGCATCCATCTTCGCATCGCCGTGCGCATCGGAAATTTCGCGCGCGATCTCGCGGATGTAGTCACCGGCATAGTGGAGATTTTCCTCATCCTCGGTTTCGCCGTGCAGCGCACGATACCGTTCCCGCACGGTGATCGCCAGGTTCTGCATCTGGTTGCCGGCGTTGTTGAAGTAGTACTCCCGCGTGACTTTCCACCCTGTCCACTCGAGCAGCGCACACACGGTCTCCCCGATGCACACCTGTCGTCCGTGACCCGCGTGCAGCGGTCCCGTGGGATTGGCACTGACCCATTCCACGTTCACCGTTTTCCCCGCCTGCGCATCCGTTGCACCGTAGCGGTCACCCTCCGTGAGTATGGCGGAGACGCCATCATAGAGATGATCCGTCGCAAAGCGGAAATTGATGAACCCGGGTCCGGCTATTTCCACGGCGGCGATTTTCGTGCTGTCGAGTTCGAGCCTGTCGACGAGATCCTGCGCGATCTGTCGCGGATTCTTCTTCGCGATACGCGCGAGCGTCATCGCGACATTTGTCGCAAGGTCTCCGTGCTCCGCGATTTTCGGTTTTTCGAACTGTATGTCAGCGGAAGCCGGATCTATGTCCATTGCGACGAGCGCCGCCGCAATGCTGCGTTTCAGATATTCTTTCATTGGTCGTCAGCCGGAGGAAATGGAAAATATTGCGAGGAAACTCAGCCGTCAGTCATGCGCGTCATCGGGGCATCTCCCCAGAGCCGTTCGATGTCATAGTATGCGCGCGTTTTCGGCAGGAAGATGTGGACCACCACATCGACGAAATCGAGCAGTACCCATTGCAGGTTTTCAAACCCCTCTTTCCGCCAGACTTTGGCGCCACGTTCACGGGTGCCGTCGAGAACCGCATCGGCGATCGCCTTGACCTGCGTGTCTGATTCACCGCTGCAGACAACGAAAAAGTTCGTCACGTCGGATATTCCGGTCAAATCCAGCACCAGCACATCCTGTGCTTTCTTTGTCAGTGTCAGTTCTGCCGCAAGGTGGGCGAGTTCTTTAGCTTCCACGGCCTTCCTGTTTTGTGGGCGTTATTGTAACGGCTTCAGTTGTTCGTAATCGCGGCCGATCACCACCGAAACGTTCAGGTAATAATCGGGATTGATCTGCTGCACGATATTGCTCTCATCGATACCGAGCGCATAGGCCACTTTTCGCGCAGCAGCGAGATCGCCGGTGCGATCGATGACGAGGGACTGCTCGACATCGAAGGTTTTGTAGTTGGATGACTGCACGACGTCGAAGTTCCGCTTGCGGAGAAAATCCGTGAAATCCTGTGCTATTCCCGAAACCCCGCAACCGTTGAGCACGTCGAGCTGTATGATCTCTCCGGATGCGTCACCTTTTTCCGCGTTTTCCGTCGTCCAGTCCACCGGCTTGTTCACGATGGAATTCGTGATGAAGGAATACAGGAGAAAAAAGACAACGACGCTGAGAAGCGCGATGAGTATGTTGAGAAAAAGGTTTTTCGGACTCAGCTGCTTTTTCTTGTTGACCCTTGCCATATCCGAATATACAAAAAAAAGCCGAGCGCAAGACCCGGCCTGGAATTCCATGATGCGCGCCGCGCTACCATTCGTCGTCGTCGAACGAAGGGAAGAAGCCCACACCGCTGTACATGCCGTAACGTCCGTATCCGCCTCCATACGGATAGGGGCCGCCATATGGATACGCGCGGTACTGCAGACTGATTTTCGTGTCCTTGCTGGGCCTGTAGTCTATGCTGGCCCTGCGCAGGAAAATACCCGAGATGTCATTCTTGTACAGCTGACTGGCAGAACCGAAGGGTGAAAACATCATCGAGATGTCTGCGCGCACCGAAAGCGGTTCGGATACGCGATATCGCAGACTGTTGGTGTACATGGATACACCGAGACCGCGGTCTCCCATCATGCCGTAGCTGACAGAAAAACTATGCCGCATCTGCAGGTTTTCCGGGTGGAAAAAACCGAGGATGGCACCGTCACTCTCCTGGTATACCCCTTCGGCCACGGATGGCCTGCGCGGTTCCTCACCGCGAAACTGCGCCGAGAGTACTGACGGCAGTGCGAGGAGAAAGAAAACTGGCAAAAATATACGCTTCATCGGACGCGAATCTTCAATTGATACACCAGGGAATTCTACGCAGTCGCGTGATAAAAAACAAGTCATGCAGCCATCCCGCAGAGTCTTTGCACGGGTCCTGCGCAGACAGAAAAAACTTTCAAATTTTTTTCCTCTGTAAGTCTTTGCGCCGCGTGTACTTTGAAAAAATCAAGTCCTTGACGAAATTTTTTCATATTGAAATTCACTTCTACGGTCTCTATACTACGCCATGTCCACACCGTGTTTTCAACTGTGGATAAGTTGTGAGTAACACCTGTATTTATCCATACACAGTGTCATTTCTGGTTTCTGACGGTCGTTCACTCGCCATGCAGACCTGAGACACCCCTGTCGCTCTTTCTCTAAAACGCAAGAAATAAAGGATTTAGCGCGTCATGCGCTGAATTCGACGGGGTGCTGTTTGTTTTTGCCAGAAATCGTCGACTTGTGAGAAAAAAAAGACTATTTCTCTGAAATCTGTGAATAACTCCTCGCCTATGCACGTCGCTACCGAGACGGCAGCCGTTTCCGCCTGGAAGCAATGCCTTGAATACATTGAGCCGCAGCTCAAACCCCTCACGTTCAAGACATGGTTCGAACCCATCATTCCGACAGAGCTCGAAGGGACGCTTCTCACCGTCGAGGTGCCCAGCACCTATTTTTACGAGTGGCTTGAAGAGCACTACTTCGATCTCATTCAGTCCGCCATCTTCGAAGTTCTCGGACAGAGTGCGAAGCTTCAGTACGCGGTGAAGGTGCCACGTGACAATGGAAATTCCCACGCACTCGAGCACAATCCGTATCCGACCGGCGCCGAGGATACGCCGGAAGCGGGCAGTTCCACGCGCGCGCGCGCGCGTGGAATCGAACATGGCAGTTCTCCCTTCGTTACGAACCTCAATCCGAAATTCACCTTCGACAGTTTCATTCGTGGAGATGGAAACCAGTTCGCCCGTGCAGCGGCCCTGAACGTCGCCAACAACGCCGGTGAGACGGCTTTTAATCCTCTGGTCCTGTACGGCGGAGTCGGTCTTGGAAAAACACATCTCATCCAGGCGATAGGCAATCACGTTTCGATGAACAATCCTCACAAACGCGTCTACTATGTAAGCAGTGAGAAATTCACCATTGACTTTGTTGAAGCCATCGAGAAAAACAACACCATCGAATTCTCCAATTTCTACCGGAGCATGGATGTGCTCATCGTCGATGACATTCAGTTTTTCTCTGGAAAGGAAAGAACGCAGGATACCTTTTTCCACACCTTCAATACGCTGCATCAGCTGAAAAAACAGATCATTCTTTCCTCCGATAGACCGCCAAAGGACCTTGTCGGACTCGACGAACGACTCATATCGCGTTTTCAATGCGGACTGACAGTTGACGTTCAGCCGCCTGACCTTGAAACACGCATCGCCATTCTGAGAAAAAAGGCGGAAGGCGACCATATCGACATTCCCCAGGAAGTCATCGAGTTCATCGCTTCGAATGTGAAATCAAACATACGCGAACTCGAAGGCTGCTACATCGGTCTCATCGCGCGTCACACGCTGGAGCAATGTCCGCTTGATGTCATGCTGGCTGAAAAAGTTCTCAAAAACGTCATCGATTCAGAGAAGAAAGACATTACTGTCGAGCAGATACAGAAAATGGTGGCGGATCATTTCAAAATTTCAGAAAACTCCCTCCGTGCCAAAACCCGTAAGCAGGAAATAGTGCTGCCCCGGCAGATCGCGATGTTTCTTTCCAAGAATCTGACACGCGCTTCCCTGAAAACAATTGGACTTCATTTCGGAGGAAGAGATCACAGCACGATCATCCACGCATGCAAGACCATTGAAAAAGGACTCGATCGCGACGACAACCTGCGATCTCACGTCGATCATCTTCAAAAGCAGATTTCCTACATCTCGCGCTGACCCTGTCCACAATTGGTTGATTACCCTGTGGAAAACGAACAAAGGCAATTTCTCCCCTGTGGAAAGCTGCCTTTTTTCTTTTTCCTCTCTGCGCGGCGCACAGGCGAAGTTATCCACACACAGGCGGCGCACAGGTTGTGCACATGAAGTTTTTTGTGAAAACGCACACCATTATCTGCAGGTATTTCAACACTTAGCCCCTCATAAACCTGTTTGTCAACATATCCACACCGGTAATAACAAATACATATTTTTTCCATGAGAAATGAATGTGAATACAGTTAGAGTGCGGATATGAGGAGATATTCCCAAGAATCGGAAAATATCTCTGCTGTCAGGCAGTTGTGGGAGCGGTGTGACGGAAGGGATCATATCTGTCTCTGCGTATCCGGGAGCGTCGCGAGAGGTGAGCAGACCCGTCATTCGGACACGGACTTTCTTCTTCTCCATGATGAAGCGACGTCAGTTGACGCTGATGTCAAACAGATACTGCGTCGCATGCACCTGGAACTTACTCATGTCAGTGTAATCAGTCGTTCACTCCAGCATTGCAGACGCATGATGCAGGAAGATCTGCGGTCATGGTTTGCGCAGATGGACGCTGTTTTTGTCGCGGGGAATGACCACCTGTTCGAAGAACTTCGCACGGATATGTGCCTGCAGGCTGAGCAGTATTCGGCCCAATTGCTGACGCGTCTTCATGATTTGACCGTTGCGCGGCACGCGCAATACGGGGAGACGCTCGCACTGCTCGAACCCAACATAAAGAATAGTGCCGGGGCTCTGCGTGACATTCATGCCATGTATTATATCGGGCTCCTGCATCGCTGCCTGGAACTTTCGTGCGGGGATGCTCAGTCCTGGCCTTCCGTCACAGAAATGATTTCCCTGCTCCCGCTGCAGGATAAGCGCCGGGCGCACTTGCTCGATTCCTATCGTTTCCTTCTGGACGTGCGGAGCGCGATGCATGAATGCAGCGGACATCTTCACGACACACTCGATTTCGATCTGCAGCGCTCTGTCGCTGCCCGCCTCGCGTACGGGGAGGAAAGGGACAAACGTGCCGTGGAAAAGTTCATGCGCGACTATTACAGGCACGCGCATACCGTGCATGTCGCGCTGCAACTGGTGTTTTCAGATCACATGCCCCGGCAGGGTGTGTTGGAAACGAAAACGTTGGTGACCGTGAACAATGCGGAAGATGTACTTCGCACATTTGCCGATGCGGGCGCCGAGTCACGCACTGTTGACATCGGTCTCGTGCGCGAGTTGGATGCCAGGGATGATTTCGACTTCACCTCACGCGCATGCCTGGACCTGTTCGATGCCATTCTGCATCGCGAATCCCATGTGTATCAGACACTTTCACGCATGCATGAAATGCGTATTCTGGGCAGCATCCTTCCCGAGTTCCAGGACTTGTCCCACTTCTTCCAGCATAACATCTATCATTTCTTCACTGCGGACGAGCACACCCTCCGATGCATCCGTACCAGTGAGAACATTCGTACCGGCGAGGAACACGTATCCACGGTCTCCAGGGAAATTGAAGACGTATCCGCTCTTTACTACGGTCTGCTCCTGCATGACATCGCGAAACCGGTGGATGTGCAGCGTCATGAGATGGTGGGAGCAGAAATGGCGGAGAATATCCTTCGTCGCTTCCGGCGAATGGATATCGTCGAAGACGTACGCTTCCTGGTGCGTGAGCACCTGAGCATGGAACAGCTTGCGTTTCGCAGGAATTTCAGGGACCGGTCGACACTCGAACCATTCGTCTCGAGAGTGGAAACGCTGCCGAGACTTCGATTGCTGTACGTTTTGACGTATGCCGATATGTCCGCACTCAATCCCGGAGTACTGACAGAGTGGAAGAAGGATCTTCTCGCAGAACTGTATGAAGCTGCGAAACATATGCTTCTGTTCCCCGGGGAAGAAGAGGAAAGGGATCCTGTGCGACAATCGGTCGTGGAACCCGCAACGAGCATGGACCATCACGGATTCCAGACCGCAGTGCAGGACATACTCGAAGGCGAACTGATGCGCATGCACGTCACGCATCATCGTGCGTACTCGGAGGTTACCCTGTTCTGTGTTGATCGTCCGCAACTGCTTTCCCGCCTTTCCGCTGCCTTTTTCGGTGCCGACATCACTATCGTCGATGCGGCCATCGAGACGCGGAACGAGGTGGTCATTGACATGTTCCGCGTTGTGGACATCATCAGCGGAAAGCATCTTTCCGCGGAACAGACGCAGAGGCTGCGCCAGTACGTGCGTTCCGTCTGTTCCGGGGAACTGGATGTTGATGATCTCTATCACCGTTGCCGCAGCAAGTGGAAACGCCGTCTCAGGAAGCTGCCCAGGGAAAACATCAAGACAGCAGTCGAATATGTGTCGCATACGGATAGCGACGGGAAACAGCTGACAATCGTTGAAGTCTATGCCCCGGATACGTTCGGACTTCTGTATCGCCTGGCGGCGGAACTGTCCCTGTTTGGATTGAACGTCGTATTTGCCAAAATTGCGACTCGAGTGGATGGTGTGATAGACAGTTTTTATGTTGTTGATGCCGAGGGAAAACCACTCGTCAGTGAAACGCAGAAAGATCTGCTGCGCTCACGTCTTCTCGAAAGAATTTCGGAACTCACGCAGTCATGACACATTCTTCGCGCATACCGACATGGAATATTCCGGAACAGCAGAAAAGCATCGGAGTTTTCGATTCCGGTATAGGGGGACTTACTGTCGTCCATGCCCTGATGAAACATCTTCCCCATGAGAATATCACGTATTTCGGGGACACGGCACGTGTGCCGTATGGGAGCAAATCCGCCGAAGTGGTTCGTGAGTATGCGTTCGAGGATACACGTTTTCTCATGCAGCAGGGAGTAAAAGTCATTGTCGTCGCCTGCAACACCGTATCCGCAGTTGCGATCGACGACCTCAAGTCACATTTCGACATTCCGATTGTGGGAATGATTCAGCCCGGCGCCATCGCTGCCTGCAAGGCAAGCAGCAATCAGCGCATCGGTGTGATCGGTACCTATGCGACCATTGGCAGTGAATCGTATCCGCGTGCTCTGAAACGCTGCAATGCGTCCATCGAATCATTTTCTGCCCCATGTCCGCTGTTCGTGCCGCTTGCCGAAGAGGGATGGGGAAGTCACCCGGTTGCCGCCTCGGTCGCCGAGGAGTATCTTGCGCCCCTTCGCCGGCAGCAGGTCGATACTCTCATCCTCGGCTGCACACATTACCCGATCCTGCACGGCGTCATACAGGAGGTCATGGGAAAGGGGGTCACGCTGATCGACTCGGGAGAGGCCGCGGCGTATGAAGTGGAAAGGCGCCTCAGGGAGAACAACATTCTCAATACGTCAAAAGAACAGCCGAACTACTCGTTTTTCGTTTCCGACGTTCCGCAGAAATTCAAGCAGCTTGGCGAAATCTTCCTCGATAAATCCGATCTCCGGGTTACCAAAGTGCACCTCGCCTGACGACAGGGATACCTGTTTTTTCGGCAGTCAATAATTCGCTAAATTTATCACGACCTGTCCGTACCAACCCGTTTTTTAACGGTTTGGAACATATATATCACGAAGCAGAGATGCGATCATGAGCGTAGAAGAACACGAAAAGAAAGAGCAGTTTCTTTTCGAGGAATTTGAGGCCGTCACCAGGAAAAGGTGGATGGATCTCGTACAGGAAGATTTGAAGGGAGCGGATTTCGACAAAAAACTTGTCTGGCGGAGCTATGAAGGCTTTTCCGTCCAGCCAATGTATTTCCGCGAGGACATGGAAAAGCTCGAGCATCTCGGATCGATGCCCGGCTTCGCACCATATCTGCGTGGCAGCCGCCTGTCCGGGAATACAGAGAACGCCTGGACCATTTCACAGACGCACAGCGCTACCGACACGGAGGAGCTTCTCGAGGAACTCGAGCGCGGAGTGGCCGGTGGACAGCGCCGTGCCGGACTTCGCTTTCACGCGCTGCTCCAGACAGGGCGGAATCTGCAATCCATGGATACGCTGCCTGACGGCGGAGTGTGGATGCCCTCGGCCGATGTGTTCACAGGCTTCCTGAGAGAACTGCCCGCGCTCGAAGGCATTGATCTGCATGCGGGCATTTCTTCCCCGATGTTCGTGCCCCTGGCTGCGGATGCGGAGGTGAACGGGCTGAATGTGGGCTATGATCCGGTCGCCATCCTGATGCAGGAGGGATCTCTGCCGTGGTCGGAAGACACGGTGTTCCGTGTCATGGCCGACAGCGTCCGATATGCGTCGAAGCATCTTCCTGATAGCACTGTCGTCGGCGTCAGCGGCGAACCGTGGCACAATGCCGGCGCAAGTGCGGTCGAAGAAATTGCCTGTGTTCTGGCGACAGGCGTCGAGTATCTGCATCAGCTGCAGGAGCGCGGTGTGGATGCGCAGACGGCAGCCCGTTTTATTCGCTTCACGTTCCCCGTGGGCAGCACCTTCTTCATGGAAGTTGCCAAGCTGCGCGCGGTTCGTGCGCTGTGGACGCGTGTCCTCGGAGGGTTTACGCCTGATGTGAAGATTATTCCTCCCATGAACATGCATGTTTGTGGATCGCAATGGACGCATACTGTGTATGATCCGTACGTGAACATGCTGCGCAGCACGGTGCAGGCGATGGCAGGTGCAATCGGTGGTGCCGAAAGCATGGACATCGCCCCGTTCGACGACGTCGCCGGAAGTCCCGGCGCGTTCTCACGCCGCATCGCGCGCAACCTTCAGATCATTCTCAAAGAGGAAGCACGCCTTTCGCAGGTCGCGGACGCAGCGGCGGGATCGTATTACGTCGAGCACCTGACAGAATCTCTGATGCAGCACGCCTGGGAAATGTTCCGCGAAATAGAAAAACGCGGAGGCATGCTCGCCGCGCTGAAGGATGGGTTCGTACAGGAACGCATCACCGGCACCGCAGGGAAAAAGAAAGAGAATATCTCGCGTCGGCGCGACGTCATCGTCGGAACAAATCAGTATCCGAACCTGTCCGAGAAACCGCTCGCGCGTTCTGAAGCAAAGAAGATTGCGAACAGTACGCTCCGAGAGCATTTCGAGGAAGCTCTGAGAGAACGCGGTGATATCGCGTCCGTGCAGGCGGCATTCTCCGCAGCGGTGTCGGATGCGGAAGCGAATGTTGTGGAAGCCATGCATGCGGCGCTTTCGGGAGGAATGACCATTCCGGAACTGCATGATGTGCTCCGCGCGCTGTCCGAGGCACCGGCCATCGAACCGTTGCAGGCATTCCGGGCGTCCGAGGATTTCGAGCGGCTGCGCGCATCCGTTGAGCGCAGCGAGAAGAAACCGCGCGTCTTTCTCGCGACGTATGGCGCGGTGAACTGGAGCCGCGCACGTGCCACGTTCGCATCGGGCTTTTTCGGCGCGGCAGGCATGGAGATCGTCGACAACCTCGGTTTCCCCAGCGCTGCTGACGCAGCGCGTGCCGCCATCGAGAACAAGGCTGATATCGTCGTCGCCTGCAGTGAAGACGCCGCATACCGGGAGACCATCCCCGAGATGATGGACGTCCTGCGTGCAGCGGATCACCCGATGCTGCTCGTCGTCGCGGGAAATCCGGTCGACGACGTTCCCGCCCTTCGCGAGGCGGGTGTTCACGCGTTCATTCACGTCAAGGCTGATGTCGGCGCAACGCTTGCTGACATGCTGCGGACACTCGGAATCGAAATTCAATAAGGCAGGAAGTAATAGAAATGAAACCCGATTTTTCCAGCATGGCATATGCATTCCCGTCCATGGAGAAAAAAAACCGTGCGGACTGGGAAGCGGCCCTGCGCGATGCGCGCGGAGCAGAGGCGGAGAGTCTTCTGTGGTCCACGCCCGAACATATAGAAGTGAAACCGCTGTATACCGAAGAGGATCTCGCGGGACTCGAGCACCTGGATTTTGTTTCCGGCATTCCCCCGTTTCTCCGCGGACCGTACAGCACCATGTACGTCACGCGTCCCTGGACGGTGCGGCAGTACGCGGGTTTTTCGACCGCGGAAGAATCCAACGCCTTCTACCGCCGCAACCTGGCCGCGGGTCAGAAAGGCCTGTCCATCGCATTTGATCTCGCGACACATCGCGGATACGATTCGGACAATCCCCGCGTCGTCGGTGATGTGGGAAAGGCCGGCGTGGCGATCGATTCCATTCTCGACATGCGCATTCTCTTCGACCAGATCCCGCTCGACAAAATGTCCGTGTCCATGACCATGAACGGTGCCGTACTCCCCATCATGGCGCTGTACATCGTTGCGGCGGAGGAGCAGGGGGTCAGCATGGAGAAGCTGAGCGGCACCATACAGAACGACATTCTGAAAGAGTTCATGGTGCGCAACACGTACATCTATCCGCCGGCACCTTCGATGCGCATCGTGTCGGACATCATTGCCTTCACAGCGAAGAACATGCCGAAGTTCAACTCTATCTCGATCTCCGGCTACCATATGCAGGAGGCGGGCGCCACCGCCGATATCGAGATGGCATATACGCTGGCGGACGGACTCGAGTACGTGCGTGCCGGCATCGACGCGGGACTCGGCATCGACGCATTCGCGCCGCGGCTGTCCTTCTTCTGGGCGATCGGCATGAACTTCTTCATGGAAATCGCCAAAATGCGCGCCGCACGCATGCTGTGGGCCAGGATGATCCGTCAGTTCAATCCGAAGAATCCGAAGTCCATGTCCCTGCGCACCCACTGCCAGACATCCGGATGGAGTCTCACCGAACAGGATCCCTTCAACAACGTTGCCCGTACCTGTGTCGAGGCGCTTGCCGCATCCATGGGACACACGCAGTCGCTGCACACGAATGCGCTCGACGAAGCGATTGCCCTCCCGACGGACTTTTCCGCGCGCATCGCCCGGAACACGCAGCTGTTCATTCAGGATGAAACGGCGATCTGCCGCGCAGTTGATCCCTGGGGCGGCTCGTACTATGTTGAACGCCTGACGCATGAGCTCGCGCATCGTGGACAGACACTGCTCGATGAAGTGGAGAAACTTGGCGGCATGACACGTGCCATCGAAGAGGGTCTCCCGAAAATGCGTATCGAGGAAGCGGCCGCACGGAAGCAGGCGCGCATCGACTCTGGCAAGGACACCATTGTGGGTGTGAACAAGCATCGGCTCGAGACGGAGGATCCCATTGATATTCTCGAGGTCGACAACAGTGCCGTGCTCGAAGCGCAGAAGCAGCGCCTTGCGAAGCTGCGCGATGAACGTGATGCCGCGGCGGTGGATGCCGCCCTGCAGAACATCACACGAGTGGCGGAGGGCGAGGGAAACCTGCTCGAGGCGTGCGTCGACGCCGCTCGCGTGCGCGCGACGGTCGGTGAAATGTCCGACGCAATGGAGAAAGTATTCGGAAGGCATCAGGCAGTGATACGTTCCATATCAGGTGTGTATTCCAGTGAAGCGGGGGATGACGGCGATTTCCAGGCGGCGCGTGCGATGACAGACGAGTTCGCGGCGAAGGAAGGACGGCGTCCCCGTGTCATGATCGCGAAGCTCGGTCAGGACGGACATGACCGCGGTGCGAAAGTCATCGCAACGGCGTTTGCGGACCTCGGCTTCGATGTTGACATCGGTCCGCTGTTCCAGACTCCCGCGGAGGCGGCACGGCAGGCGGCGGAAAACGACGTGCACATCATCGGCGTATCCAGTCTGGCGGCTGGACACAAAACCCTGGTTCCGGCGCTGGTCGAAGAGCTGCATGCAATCGAGAGAGACGACATACTCGTTGTGGTCGGCGGCGTCATCCCAGTGCAGGACTATGACTACCTGTACGAGAAAGGCGCGGTTGCGGTGTTCGGTCCCGGCACCGTCATTCCGCGTGCCGCACAGCAGCTGATGCGCATTCTTCTCGGTGACTGACAGCGCCGTTTTCACCAGTACTGAACGGAATCATGAAACGTCATTTCAACGCGCCCGCGCGCGGAGGAATGACGTTTCTGTTTATCATTGAATCTGACGGTCGATTTGAATACACTATCAGTATTGTTCACAAAGTCGCTCCGTAGTGATGAAGGGATAGCACCATGAATCCGAATCCCCGCCTTCGCGTATTGATCGCAGTGCTCCTGTTCGCCTTTCCGGCAATGGTGGCGCAGGCGCAGACCATTTCATACATGCTGCCGGATATCGGCAGCCCCGGATCGAACACGCTCGTTGAGTTCATCGCGCCGCATGACGCCTTCGGTAATTTCGGAAGTGACGGACTGTACCTCAACAACGAGGGAGACGCGCTGCGTCTTCGCTGTGCGGACGCAGCGGACACGAGTCTCGTTGTCATCGGTCCCTTCGTGGTTTCATGGGACGGGCGCATGCTGTCCGCACAGGTGTTTGTTTCGCCTGACGCGGATCCCCCGAGCAGCAACTGGCAGGCGGTCGGCGCGCAGTACCAGGTGCCGATTGAATTCGTGCGCAACGGCGCTGCCGGAAACCGCGAGATGTTTTATGTGGTGCGCCCGCAGCCTGCGATCGTCAAAACGGGTGACGGGCTACTCGGCTCCGGCGGAACCTGGGGACTGCGTTCCCCGCGCGGCGCCATGATCATCGACAGCATGATATTGCGGGGCAGTAATTACGGTGTGGCGATCGTGGACAGCGATGTCGGAACGCCGGGCAACCAGGGATATCTTCCCGTCACCATCATTTCCCGCGGTCCCGTGCGCATGGAAAGCACGGCGGTGCTTTCCCTCGACGCGGTGGGAAAGCATGCAGGACCCGGCGGCGGCGGCGGCGGTGGGAATTTCTGCGACTTCACCGGTGACGGGTCGGATGGAGGTGACGGATTCACCGGCGGGGGACGGGGCGGACGCAACCGTGCCGGGAATCCCTTCGGCAGTGACGAATACCGGAATCCCGGGACAGGGACCGGTCCGCTCGTGGGCACGACGGGCGGGAGTCTCAACGGCGTCCCTGGCGGCAATTCTCCTGCCTACGAGGCGTCCAGCGGTGGAACGGGTCACCCCTTCGGCAGTTCCGGTGAAGGCTGCATCAGCGGGTCGGGCTGCAATCCGCCGGGAGGCTATGGCGGCGGCAGCGGTCAGCAGCAGACCCTGGCCGGTGGGGGCGGCGGGTATTCCACCGAAGGTTTCTCCACGAAAAACGGGAACGGCGGAAAGGTCCACGGCAACGATGCCATCATACCGTTTGCGGGCGGATCCGGTGCCGCCGGCGGAAATCCCCAACTGGGATTCGCGTGTTCCGGCGACGGTGGCGGTGGCGGCGGTGCATTGAAACTGTCGGCACCGGTGATGGAGGCCAGTCTGCTTACCGCGTATGGCGCAGCGGGTGCCAACGCCGCGAGCGGCGACGGGGGGTCGGGTTCGGGAGGAGCCATACACCTTGGATCAAAGCTCACCTCTTCTGCAGTACAGCCCCAGGCCGGCGGCGCCGTTGGACCCGGGGGCTTCGGCGGGGCAGGCCGCATACGCATCGATGGTCCGGTCACGGTGCCTCCTCCCGGTGTGCCCGTCGTTGAAAGCATGTTTTCCGGTCCCTCCACGGATACATCGCAGGTCGTGCCGCGCAGCTTCACGCTGACCGGGACAGGCAACGGGGATGACATTCACCTGTACATGAAATCGGCGCGCGAACCCTGGACGGAAATCGCCGTCATCAGCGGGTACGGGAGCGACTGGTCGTACGGCATAACATTGCCCCCGGTCGAAGGATATTATTACCTCACCGCGCTGCAATCCTATCCGTCACCGTCGTCCGATCCCTGGGTGGCGCGCCCCGCGTATGTGCCGTCGCAGTCGGCAGCGAACATTTTCATTTTCCGCCCGGTCCCTGCCATAGTCGCAGATCCGGCTCGCGATCTTCCCGGTATACGCTGCGAGGACAGCAGCATCGACACGGTGACGGTGGGCAACACGGGTGAAGGTATTCTGCGCATTCCGGATGCGACCTTCCTGGGTGGGAGCAGCGGATTCTCCCTGCTGGAACCGACAGTCTTTCCTCTCGATATCGCACCCGGCGAAACACGTTCCTTCATCGTTCGGTATGACCGCGTTCCCGGGAGCAGGGGACAGCAGCGCGACACCCTGCAGATCATGAGCAACAGTCCGGGAGCGAGTCCGTACAACATTGTCTTCAGCATCGACGTCGACATTGCATCCTTCGCTCTTTCCTCGACGGTTCTGGCGTTTCCCGACCTGCTGCTCTGCGAAGACAGCAGCGTCGACACGAGTATCGTGCTTACAAATACGGGAAGTGTGCCGCTGGAAATACAGCAGCCCCTGCTGGGTAATTCCTCGTTCACGCTCGTGCAGCCCGCACCGGGCGCATTTCCCCTGACGCTGCAGCCGGATTCATCGCTGCGCTTGATTCTGCGTGTCACGCACGCGGGATCGGGATCGCTGGCGGGACTGCTTGAACTGCGGACAGATCAAATCGGGTGCAGCCTGCTGGGGCAGGTCGCGCTCTCGGCGAATGCGCGAAACGCCGTGCTCACCGCGACAGACCTCGCGCCATTTCCGACGCTGATCTGCGCCGGGGAGTTTGTAGACACGACGCTTATTCTCCGCAACGAGGGTGATGTGCCTGTCACCGTGACGGGACTGGTATCGTCGCTCCCGGAATTCCAGGTGCTGTCTCCCTCGGTGCCGGTCAGCGTGGGGGTCGGTGCGCAGGTCAGCGTGCGTCTGCGTTTTTCACCGGGATCAGCCGGTGTGTTCGTGGGAACGCTGACCGTGGAAAGCATGCCCTGCGCGCAGGTGCTCACCCGGACGCTGGAAGGGCGGCGTGATTCGCTCGGTCTGCTGGCGGATGCGCTGGACTTCGGTGCGCGTCGCGCGTCGACACTGCCGCTGACGGAGACCACGGTTCTTCGCAACACGGGAAGCCTGCCTGTCACCGTGACGGCTGCGTCCCTCGCTCCCCCGTTTCGCGTGATTGGTGGATTGCCGGTGACGCTTCTTCCCGGCGACAGCACGGAAATCACGCTGCAGTTTGACGACAACGGCAGTGACGGTGTGTACAGCGGCAGGCTCGCACTGGCGCATGCACCTTCATGTGACAGTGTGTTCGTTGATGTTCGCGGCCAGCGCGCCACGGCGCGCGTGCTGCTGCGCACCGATACCATCGTGGCCGCTCCATCCGACATCATCGATCTGCCCATATACCTGAGCAACGCGGAGAACCTTCAGCTGTTCGGTGCGACGTCCATCACCGTCGACTTGCGCTACAACGCGAGCGTGATGTCGCCGCTGTTCGCGTCCGGGGGAAATCTCGTCGGCGACGAACGTGTCATTTCCCTCGACCTTCCGCTTATTACAGATGAGAACGATGTCGCGCTGCGTCTTCCCTTCATGGTGACGCTGGGACTGCAGGATGAGAGCATGCTGCTGCTCGAGCGCGCGGAGGCGGTGGGCGGTGAACTGACCATCGAGGTTGAAAACGGAATGATCACACTCACGGAAATCTGCCGTGAGGGCGGTGATCGTTTCTTCGACGGATCGGCTTCCGTCGCGCTCAGGCCGAATCGTCCCAATCCCTTCAACCCTGTTACCGAACTGTCGTTCGATATCATCGAAGCCGCGCACACACAGCTGCTCGTCTTCGACATGCTCGGACGTCGCGTCGCCACACTGCTTGATGAGACACTGCAGCCGGGCAGCCATATGCGAACCTTCGACGGTTCCGCTCTTCCTTCTGGAATCTATATCGCGGTGCTCAAAACTCCCACGATCACGAAGACAATGAGAATGCTGCTCGCGAAATAACGATTGCTGCAGCGGCCGGAGCAATGCGCACCGGTTGGAAATACTGCAACGATTCACGAAATTGACGGTCACGCTCGAGTGGCGGAATTGGCAGACGCGCTGGACTCAAAATCCAGTGGGGTAAAACCCGTGCCGGTTCGATCCCGGCCTCGAGTACACCAAAAAAAGGCCCCATCACAGAGGGGCCTTTTCTTTTCGGTTTTAATTCTCCATCTGCTATCGGGCCCAGCGGACGGATACAGAACCCATGCCGGACTGCAGGTCGAGAAGCACTTTCCGGCTGCTGCCGGCAAATCCCTCCGTCGCGTACACATTGTCCGAGCGCTGCACGAATCGGTACATCGATTCAGAACTGAGCCAGTGATCACTCGTGAGGGCTTTCGCGCCGACACCTTCAGGCAGGGTGATGACCAGGGAACCCACGCCGACGTCGGAGGAAATACGTGCGCGTGCGTGCAGTGCTCCCGTGCAGTCAAGCCGGTAGCTCCCGAGTCCCCCGTCGAATTCCAGATTCCGGAATCGCAGATTACCGAGGTGCCGTGTCTGCACCGATCCGATTCCCGCGGAAATGGACACCCTGTCGATGATTTCCCGGTTGGGTCTGTCGACACTCATGCGCACACTTCCGGCACCGGTGTCGAGGTGCAATCCCCTGACGTGCAATCCCGTGAGGTCCAGCGACGCACGACCGGCGCCCAGTGTCACATCGAAGTCCACCGGCACCCTGTCGTTGACATAGACATACCAGGTACGGGAGCCTTTGCCCTGCAGGAGGCAGGCCAGGGCATTCATGTCATCTTCCCCGTCGGTGTTGAGGTCCAGCGTGAGATAGCCGACGCCGTCCTCCACCCTGTATTCAATTTGTACCGAGGATCCTTCCGTTTCTTCCTCGTTCTTCTCGCGTACCTGCAAAAGCGCGTTTCCCCTGCCGCGTTTGAGATAGAGGTTCCCGAAGCCGCCGTTGATCGTGGCAACGACTTCCCGCGCACCGTCGAGGGAAACCGAGTGTGTGACGCCATCCTGCGCTGCAACAGGGAAGGAGAAGAGTGCTGCGAGCAGGAAAGCGGCCGGGTATTTCAGTGCGTGTATCATTCGATCTCCTGGCATTTCATGCTTTTTATACGAGAAAAATATAATTGTGTTTCGTCCCTTCTTCTTGCTACATTGATTTGCAGAATGGCGTTTTGTAAGTTCCAATATTTACACGTTACAAAGCATGTTACCTCAACTGGAACTTGACACATCGGCCGCGGCGGAGCTCCTTACTGGATTCGTTCGCGATGAAATCCTGCGAACGGGCCATTCCCGGGCAGTGATCGGACTGTCCGGGGGAGTGGATTCCGCGGTCTCCGCATTCCTGACGGCAGCCGCACTCGGACCTGACAATCTTTTCTGTGTCATGATGCCGTACCGCACCAGCAGTGACAACAGCCTCGCGCATGCGCAGCGTGTCGTCGAGCAGCTCGGCATTCGTTCAGAAACCGTCGAAATCACTCCCATGGTCGATCCGCTCGTCGCCACGGATCCTTCCATGTCCAATGTGCGGCGCGGAAACATCATGGCGCGCACACGAATGATCGTCCTGTACGACCGCTCTGTGCGCGAGGAAGGCCTGGTGGTCGGCACCGGCAACAAAACGGAAACGCTGCTGGGATACAGTACGCTCTTCGGGGATTCCGCCTGTGCCATCAATCCCCTCGGAGACCTGTACAAAACACAGGTGTGGGCGCTGGCGCGGCATCTCGGTGTGCCGGACGTCATTATCGACAAGGCACCAAGCGCGGATCTGTGGACAGGTCAGACGGACGAAGATGAGCTCGGTTTTTCATACAGCGTGGCAGACGAGATTCTGTATTTTATGATTGACGAAGGCATGGACGACGCCCAGCTTCAAAAGCAGGGTTTCGATGCGTCGCTGGTGAAGAACGTACGTCACATGGTGCAGCGCAACGAATTCAAACGCCTGCCGTCCGTGATCGCCAAAGTGCATCCTGCGAAGTGACCGCCGATGAGCGACATCCCCGTGACCGGGGGACATGACATCGCGTCCGCAACAGCGATTGCTCGACCTGGAGTGTTGATTTACACATAACCGTGGACAAGGATATGTTCGAACGGAAAATTGAAGAAACTATCGCATTCCTTCTGAAGGAAACCATCGCCGACCAGGATCGCATCACCTCGCGGCAGATTTTTTCTTCCGAAATCCCTGTGGCGCTCAAACGCATGTTTGAGCAGGATGTGGACATATGGGTGCAGGAAGAGCGTGAGCGCCTGGCACAGTCGCCGCATTTCCGATATGAAGAAAGCGATATCGTAGAGCTGTTCGAGCAAGTGATTTCGCGTGTCCGTGAACATGCAGTCTTCAGCAGGGAAGAGTACGTGCAGAGGCTTGAGAAGAACGTCAAGCTCTTGTTCAACTATCTCTGCCGTCCCCAGTGGACACTGCAAAAATACCTGTTCGCAGATCGTGAACACGCTGCCACGGATGATATCATCGACGGGCTCCGGTACTTCTGGAATTACGAGTACTACGGCATCATTCTGCGGGAGTACTTCAACAAGAAGGATCTCACCGTCATGCAGGCGCGGAAATTCGGTGAGCTGCTCGCGCATATCGACAGCGAAGTCGTGCGGAACTTCGACAGCCATAAACTCGCCCACCTGACGGAGCCTGTTTTCGAGCTGTTCTCGACGGGATCCAGCGCGGAAGAAAAGTTCGTGCCCGTCGAAGCCCTGTCGATTTTCTTCGACGATAAAAACCTGCTTTCCATCGTCGAACGACTGGACAGGGAAAAGGAGCAGCGCGAACAGATAACGATGCACGACCTGGTGATGCTCATCAGCGAGGTCGATTTCACGATGAGCTTCGACATCTCTGCAATCGTCAATGAGCATGTTCACCAATCGAATGTGATGCAGCCGGAACGCGTGGTTACTGCGGGAGAGGATTTCGAAGTGCCGGATATCGCACCGCCCGAGCATGAAGAGGAGAACCGCCTTGAAATCGGTCATGATGAAGGTGATCTGGACTTTGTGATTACCGAAGAGGAGGACGCGGTCGTCGAACAGCATTATGACAGCATTCCTCCGATGGAAGACGACCTTCTGCTCGAAGAAGAGGAAGAAGACGAAAGCGAATTGGCGACGACAATTGAAGCTGAGGAAGAATACGAAGCGGAGGTGGCAGCCGGCAGCGATACGGACGATTCGATGGAAGTGGACGACGGGGAGTACATCGTCGACGAAGAAACCATGCAGGATGAACTTCCCGCCGATGACGGCGCGTATGATGAGAACCTTCTCGAAGATGAGGAAGCGCTGCCCGATATGGACGACTACGATTCGACGGTCGAGACCATACTCGATATCGAGCAGCAGCTTGAAGAACAGGACACCATTCCCGACATGTCTCTCGAGGACGAAGAGGCACAGGAGAACGAGGACGAGGAGTACTCGCTTGTCGAGGAGGAGCTGTCGCACGACGCCATGGAGCAGTACGGAGAAAACGCGGGCGTTGCCGCGTCGGCATCGTCCGCTCTCGATGACCTCCCGGATCTTTCCCTCGATGAAGTCGAGGATGCGGACGCCACGGGTGACGAGAAGAATGCAGAGCTGGACATCGACTGGGATAAGGAGGCGGAGGATATTCCTGAAATGGATCTTGAGGAGACAGCTGAAGAAGAAAAGGCGCTCCCGGACGACAGCATACCAGGAATCTCGCTCGAGAATGAGGAACAGCTCAAGCCTGCGGAAGAACTGCTCGGAGAGCTGGATCTCGACCTCGACGATCTGGATGAGAAGCAAGCGCCGTCCGCCTCACAGCAAAACGAGATCCCCGTCGTGGAAGCTGCAGCGCCGCCGGAGAGCAGCGCGCATGCAGAGCAGTCTGCCGAGGACGAGACTCCCTCACGTCCCGTGGAGGAAGTGATCGCGGAGTTCGGTGATCTCGCCCAGCTGATTCCCGCCGGCGAGAAGAAGAAATACGTAAAGAAGCTTTTTCAGAAAGACGAGGACGCGTTCAACGGCGCGATCAAGACTCTGAATGGAAAGGCCACGTGGCGCGAGGCATCGGAGTACATCGATGAGCTTTTCATCAAGCATGACGTCGACATGTACTCTCGTCTTGCGGTCAAATTCACCGATGACGTGTACAAGCGTTATCTCAGCAAAAAGTAACCTATCGTGTTTGTTGACCAGGTAAGCATATCCGTCCGCTCCGGAAAGGGTGGAGCGGGGTGCGTGAGCTTTCGTCGCGAGAAATTCGTTCCCAAGGGCGGTCCTGACGGGGGAAACGGCGGCCGCGGCGGTGACGTGATTCTCGTGGCAAACGGACAGCTGCACACGCTGCTGGATCACCGGTATCGGCGCGAGTACGCAGCGCCGAATGGCGCTCCCGGAGAGCCCTCGCGTCGAAGCGGGAAATCCGGTCGTGCGCTCCGCATCGAGGTCCCCGTCGGAACAGTCGTGCGCAGCGAGGAAAGCGGAGCGATGCTCGCCGACCTCGTCGAGGACGGACAGGAATTCATCGTGCTGCCCGGGGGTGCCGGGGGTCGGGGCAATGCGGAATTTGCCACGGCGACGAATCAGACTCCTCGCAAGGCCGAGTCCGGCCGCGAAGGGAAGGACGCGCAGCTTCTGCTGGAGCTTAAATTGATAGCCGATGTCGGACTTGTGGGATTTCCGAACGCAGGCAAGTCAACATTGATCTCCGTCATCTCCGCCGCCCGGCCCAGGATCGCGGATTATCCTTTCACCACACTCGAGCCGAATCTCGGCATCGTCCGTTACAGGGAGTACGACAGTTTTACTGTCGCCGATCTTCCGGGTCTTATCGAGGGTGCGCACGAGGGAAAAGGACTCGGGCACAAGTTTCTGCAGCACGTGGAAAGGACGCGCGTGCTCGCGATGCTCATCGACTGCATGTCCGGTGATTATCAGGCGGATGTGGATGTGCTGAGAAACGAACTGTCTTCGTACAGCGGGGAGCTGTCTGAGAAGCCCTGGTTCATCGCGGTATCGAAAACCGATACGGCGGACGAAGAAACGCAAGAGCGCATTTCTGAGCTGGCATCACGCCACGATGTTCCCGTGCTGTCCTTCTCATCCGTCAGCCAGGAGGGCATCAATGCGCTGAAGGATATGATGTGGCGCATGATCACCTGACCCCCGCGAAGTACCTGCGTGTCATTGCTCTGCTGACACTGCTGCTCGGTTTCAGCGCCGCACTGGGTCTGCGTGTGGGAGCGTACGATCTTGATTTCCCGGGGATACTGCGCTTTCTTTTTCTTTCTCCCGATGACGCTGCAGCCGCGGATCCGGCATATACCGTGCTTCACGATGTGCGACTCCCACGCATGCTGCTCGCGCTTCTCGTCGGCGGCGGGCTTTCCCTGGCGGGAGCGATTTTCCAGGTACTGTTGCGAAATGTGCTGGCGGATCCTTACATCCTCGGTGTATCCGGCGGCGCATCTGTCGGCGCGCTGATCGCGATCGCCACCGGCATCAGCGGCATGGCACTGTTTGCGCAGCCGCTCGCCGCGTTCGTCGGTGCCGCGATCGTCGTCATTACCGTTTACGGACTCGGAGCCCGCGGCCGGGTGCAGGACAACACGCTTCTCCTGAGCGGCGTCATGATAGGCGCATTCCTTTCGGCCATTATCCTGGCGCTCGTTTCCACGCTCGACCGGCCCGTTCGCAGCGCGCTCTACTGGCTGATCGGCTACCTCGGAAACGCGACCATGGTTGAGGTCCTCATCCTGCTCCCCATCGTACTGCCCCTGGGTGTTCTCGCGCTGTTTCTTGCTGGCCGCATGAATGTGCTGGCGCTCGGCAGCGCGGCTGCCGGGCATCTCGGTGTTCCCACGCGCGGAACGACGCTGCTGCTCTACGCGACCGCCTCGATGATAACCGCCGCCGTTGTGAGTTTCTCCGGTGCGATTGGATTCGTCGGACTGATTATTCCGCATGTGTGCCGGCGGCTGTTCGGTCCGGACCACCGCCTGCTGCTGCCCGCGTCATTTCTGACGGGTGCGTCCTTCCTGATAATTTCTGACATCGTGGCGCGAAGCCTTCTCGCACCCGCCGAGCTGCCCGTGGGTGCCGTCACTGCAGCGCTCGGTGCCCCCGTGTTCATCTATATCCTGCGCAGAAAATCATGAGCTTTCCACTTGATTTTTAGCATCGGATATCCATAACTTTGTAGTTCTGTAAGGAATATCATCAAAAGAATCGATCCATCATGAAACGTACATTTCAGCCCAGCAATCGCAAGAGAAGGAACAAGCACGGTTTCCGCGCCCGCATGGCAACCAAGAACGGACGCAAGCTGCTTGCGAGAAGGCGCGCGAAGGGCCGCTGGAAACTCACTGTCAGTGACGAACCCCAGCATCGATAACACGCCCCGTCATCGATTTTCAAAATCTGAAATCCTTCGCGGATATCGGGCATTCGGGCGCGTGCTTTCCCGCGGAAGGTACGTCCAGAGCGGTAATGTTCGATGTTACTATGATATACAGCGGGAAATCCCACCGTACCAGTGTACGGTGGGATTTGCTGTTAGAAAGGCACGGTCGTCGGTGCAGCGCAACAGGGCTCGACGGCTTCTGCGTGAAACGTATCGGCAGAGGAACGGCGCATTGCGGCTGTTCTGCACACGTCATCACATCGCATTGCGCTGTGTCTTTCTCCTGAACGCGCGCGCGTTCGATCATTCGATCGGCTACGCCGAGGTCGATCAGGCAATGCATTCCATTCTCACCGGACTCGAGAAGAAACTGCAGGCATCATGAAACGGGCCATTTCCGCAGTACTTGTTTTCCTGATTCGCTTCTACAAAATGGCGATATCTCCTCTGTTTCCGCCCTCCTGCCGGTTTTATCCCACTTGCTCAACATACACGATGGAAGCCATCGAAAAGCACGGTCCGGCAAAAGGAAGCTGGCTGGGAGCGAAGCGCATACTTCGCTGCCACCCCTGGAATGAAGGCGGGTATGATCCTGTCCCGTAAAACCAATAAAAACAAAAAGATGTAAGCATGGACAGACAAGCCATCATCGGATTCATCATCATCGCCATCCTATTCGTGGCATGGATGTTTTACACGGCGCCATCGCCGGAAGAAATCCAGAAACAGCAGAACGCCGAACAGCAGGCGCAGGAGCAGGCGGCGCAGGAAACGAAGTCCCCTGAAAACGGAACCGATGAGGCGGTCACCGACGCTGCATCCGCTGATGGAGCGCTCGCTGCTGCGGATGAGGACAGCACCGCCGCCGGTTCGGGTGACCTGCGCTATGGAAAGTGGTTCTCACACCTTGGAGACGGGGCTGACAACACATTCACCGTGAAGACGGATAAATTCAACGTCGTGTTCGCCAGCAAGGGTGGAAGCATCAGGCGCTGGACGCTGAATAACTTCACGACGTGGCGCGACAATCCCCTGCAGCTGATCGACTGGAGCAGGCAGAGCGACTACAACGTCGTGTTCGCCAGCTCTGACGGGCGGTTTATAGATACAAAAGATCTTTATTTCCGATATAAAGAGTACCCGGAAAACGGTTCTGTGACGCTTTCCGATTCCATGACCTATACTGTCGAGGCGGTGCTACCGATACGCGGTGACAGCATCGCAATGGTGAAGCGGTATGTCGTTCGAAACGGCAGCTACAATGTCGACATGGATGTTGAGATGATCAACATGAGCGAGGTCATAGCGAACTATGAATACCAGGTAACCATTCACTCCCCCGCTCATTCCGAACGGAACAGCGTCGAAGAGGCCAGCTTCTCCGAGACGAATGTATACGTGGATGACAACAGGAGTTACTTCAATGCGGATGACGCCGAAGAACGACTCAAGGAAAACCTGCAGGGAGAAACAGAATGGATCGCCATCAATAATAAGTACTTTCTCTCTGCCCTGATAACGAGAGACGGTTTCACGGGGAACGGTGCGTACATTGAGGGAATAATGGCACCGCAGCCGAATGAGGGTCAGCGTGAGCTTTACGAGGCAGGTATAAAGGTGAAGTACCGGGGAAAAAACCGGGAGGTGTCCAACTTCACCATTTTCATTGGACCGATGGATTACGATCTGCTGAAGGAGCAGCATGAAGGACTCGAGCAGATTCTCAGCCTGGGATGGGAGTTCGTGGTTCGGCCTTTCTCAGAATACTTTGTCATGCCGCTGTTCGGTTTTCTCCACAGCTTCATCCCGAACTACGGTATCGTCATCATCATTTTCTCCATCATTGTCAAGCTCATCCTGTATCCGCTGACGAAGAGCAGCATGCGTTCCATGCAGAAAATGCAGAAGCTGCAGCCTATGATCACTGAGATGCGTGAGAAGTACAAGGATGATCAGCAGCGACAGAATACGGAGATGATGAAACTCTATAAAGAGTACGGAGTGAATCCGGCCGGCGGGTGTCTGCCGATGGCGCTGCAGATGCCGATTCTCTTCGCCCTCTTTACTATATTCCGCTCTACTATCGAGCTGCGGCATGAACCTTTCATGCTCTGGATGACGGATCTCTCGGCGCCTGACATCCTTATCGACCTCCCTGTGAAAATTCCCGTGCTCGGCATGAGCTTCATCAGCGGCCTGGCTTTGATGATGGCAGCAACAATGTTCATTCAGCAGAAGATGTCTGTCAAGGATCCGCGGCAGAAGACCATGGTCTACATCATGCCCGTGATGTTCTGGCTTCTGTTCAACTCCTTCCCCTCCGGTCTGAACCTTTACTACTTCATGTTCAATATCCTGTCCATCGGTCAGCAGTACCTGATCAACAAACGGCATGCGGATGAGCCGCTGACGAAAGTGACTCCGAAAGGAGGCAAGAAGAAGAGCGGCTGGACGGAACGCACTCTCGCCTCCATGCAGGAAAAGGCGAAGGAGCAGGAGAAGATGAAGAAAGCAAACCGGAAGAAGAAATTCTGAGACAACGTGTTTCACGTGAAACAACCCCCTCCCAACGGAGGGGGTTTCTTTTTGTTTCACGTGAAACAGTCACGTTTCAAACGCATCACAATGTCAAATCGCATGGGTAAATACATACGTCAGGGAATATTACTTCAAGTCCGCAATCCACCCAGGTTCGTTTTTTAGACTGTGTGTGTTCGAACTGAGCTCGTGTGGTTGGTGAACCGTCCTCCATGTGGGTTTTCCGATGCGGTGCTGATCAGGTGTCATGTCGGGTGTAATATCGAGGCGTCTTTTGTCTATGTAGTTGTTTATTAATGACATGGTGTCTGCCGCGGTAGTATGATCACCGATTCCCGGCATGCTGCTGTATCGTCCGCAACCATAGGGCCGCAGCACGGGAAAAGGACGGCAAACCTGTTCTGGCGAACGGATTTCCGCTTTGTTCCTTGGGCATGGTTTCGTAAATTTACTCTCTTGCATCATTATACGGTAGCATCTATGCAGCATAGTGATCATTTCCTCCCCAAACATGTGCGCCGCAGCGTCGCCCTGCTTCTGCTGCTGTCGTGCGTGCTCGCATTGCCTGCTGCGGCACAGCCGACCTTTTTCGAACAGCGCCGCAGCATACCCACGGATATGAGCATGGGGATACTGTCCCCCACCGTTCATCGAGATATAATCGATTTGAACGGTGCATGGGAGTACCGTGAGCAGGATTCGGAACAGTGGAGAGGAGTGAGCGTGCCGTCCTCCTTCAGCGGACAGCATCACCTGGTGTTTCGGCGAGATTTCACTGTCCCTCGCTCGGTGGCGTCCTCATCGGTTTTTCAGATCGTGGCCCTGAGCATTTCGTATTACTGTGAAATAAGTATAAACGGTCAGTTTATCGGAAAACATGCCGGACTGACGTCGTTCCATTTCAAGGTTTCACCGGGAATTATTCGACCGGGAAAAAACACGATTGAAATAACGGTGCACAACAAACTCGATACGCACGAGACCGTGCCGTTGTATGAGCAGCTCTGGGATCGGCTGAACTACGGTGGCATCGTGCATGACATCGGCATCGTCGCGCATCGCGGCGTCTGGGTGCAGGAGTCGTACGTATCAACGGAGGTTCGCGGAGAAGGCCGACCGATCACACTGCGTTACCGTGCTCTGCTCAATTCGGGTGAAGTCTCTTCCCTGCCGACGGACACTTCCGGTGTGGGAAGCAGCTTCGGCCGGTCTGCCGTCAATCATGTAATCGAGATCCTGGATCCGCTGTCCGGTCTTGTTCTTGCCGGCAGTGAAGTGCAGCGCGTGGAGGTGGAGTCGGATCGGCTCCGCGAGGTAGAAATAACCATGACGCTGGCAGGGATGCGGCTCTGGTCACCCGAAGCGCCGAATCTTTACGTGCTGAGACAGCGCACGTTTCGCGGAGGAATCGTTCTTGATGAAAGTGTGCAGCATATCGGTTTTCGCAGCGTGCGCATGCGCGAAGGCGGTTTGCAGGTAAACGGGAATGCGACTTTTCTGAAGGCCGTGACATACATGGAGGACTCCCCGCGGCACGGACGCACTCTCTCAGTCGATGAGATGGAGCGTGATGTCCTGATGATGAAAAACCTCGGCATCAATGCCGTGCGTCTCGTCGGCGGTTCACCCCATCCTCTCTTTCTCTCTCTCTGTGATCGCTACGGCATCATGGTGTTTCATGATCTGCCCCTGCATGATGTCCCCGATGCAATACTCGCGAAGGTCGGCATCCGGGCGTCAGCGAAAAACGTGCTGCGGGAAATGATCGCACGCGATTACAACCATGCGTCCCTTGTCGCCGTCGGTTTCGCCCGATCTGTGCTGCACGCTTCGTCTGTGCTCAATGAGTTTCTCGAAAACGTGCATGCCGCAGTGCCGCAGGTCGACCAGCTGCTGCGATACGTGAGTTTCTCCTCGACGCTTCCAGCGGAACTGCCGCCCCATTGTGATTTCGTCGGACTCGACATCGCGCCCCAGTCAACGGCCACCGTTTCGGCACTGCTGGCTTCGCTCGCGGAACGACGCGGTGAGATGCCGGTAATCGTCTCTTCGCTGATGTACCCGGTGCAGATCCATAATTACAACGGCTACAGCGATCCACGCTCTATCGATGCGCAGGGACAATTTTTCCTGCAGCTCTACCGCGAAGTTCGAGACCTCGACTATCACGGCATCATCGTTCATTCGTTTACGGACTGGGCAGTCACGCGTCCCATCATGACAGTGGACCGGGTTCACCAGTACACGGCCACCTCGGGTGTGGTCGATCGCTACCGCCAGAAACGCATCGCGTACGATGTTCTCAAGACCAGTTTCAACAACGAGAAAGCCCCGGTGCTGGTCACAGGCAACTACGAAGAATCGCATCCTATGAGCTTTGTGGTGCTCGGCATCCTGATCATCTTTGTGTTCGCCGCAGTATACAACCTCTTCCGCCGCTTCCGCGAAAACGTGGTGCGCTCTTTCCTGCGCCCCTATAATTTCTATGCGGATGTCCGCGATCAGCGCATGCTTTCACTGTTTCAGACTTCCATGGTCGGACTGCTCGGGTCGCTGACGGCCGCATTGCTGTTCGCGAACCTGCTGTATTTCTGGCGCATGAATATTCTTGTCGAGAAAGTCCTCTCCCAGTTCATACACGTGACCTGGCTGAAGCAGTGGCTCAATTATGCCGCGTGGAATCCCCTGGAAAACACGCTTGTGCTGACGCTGATCCTCTTCGTGCTTCTTCTCCTCTCCGCACTGTTTCTCCGTCTCGCCGCGTGGCTGACACGCAAGAAAGTCTTTCTTTTCGATGCGTTCAGCGTCAGCATGTGGTCCGTGCTCCCGATGATTATTCTCGCTCCTTTCGGCATGGTGCTGTATCGCATACTCGACCTGCCGATGCTCGAGCCCGTGGCCATTGTCATCTATTTCATTTTCCATGTATGGATCATCAGCCGCTTCCTCAAGGGGACTGCCATCGTGTTCGATGTGCGACCGCTGTACTTCTATGCCGCAGGATTTGTGCTCATCGCGGCCGGCGCGGCAGTCTGGCTGATTTCCCTCGACGGCGAATACGAAGTTTTTGCATACCTGCGCTACTATGTCGATCTCTGGTGGCAGATCGCGCAGAATATTTCCTGATACCTCCCTTTTGAGATAGAACATGTATTTAAGCAAGCTCGAAATTCTCGGGTTCAAGTCTTTTGCGAATAAAACGAATGTGGTGCTCAACGACGGCATCACCGCCATCGTGGGACCCAACGGCTGCGGGAAAACGAATATCGTCGACGCCCTGCGCTGGGCGCTCGGCGAACAGCGATACTCCACCCTGCGCAGCGACAAGATGGAAGACGTCATTTTCAACGGAACGAAAATGCGCAAGCCCATCGGTCTGGCCGAGGTGTCACTGACCATTGAAAACAACAGGGGTATTCTCCCGCTCGACTACAATGAAGTGACCATCACGCGCAGGGTGTTTCGATCCGGTGAAAGCGAGTACATGCTCAATCGCACCACCTGTCGTCTGAAGGATATTCTCAACCTGTTCATGGATACCGGCATGGGCGCGAACGCCTATTCCGTGATCGAGCTGAAAATGGTGGAAACCATACTCAGCGACAAGGTCGAGGAGCGCCGGCGCCTGTTTGAGGAAGCCGCCGGAGTAACGAAATACAAGGCGCGCCGCAAAGAGGCGCTGCGCAAGCTCAGTGACGTGGAAGCGGACCTGCTCCGCGTCGACGATATCATCGCCGAAGTCAGCAAGGCCGTCAACTCGCTCAACAGGCAGGCCAAGAAGGCCGAGCGATATAACGAGTACATGGAACGGCTGCGCGTGCTCGAAGTCGACGTGATGCAGCGTGACTACGACAATCTGTTCCGGCGACTCGAACCTCTCGAGGAAAGACTCAAGAGCACCATAGAGGCTCGCGACAGCATGGGACAGCGCATGGGAGAGGAAGAAGCGCTGCTCGAAGCCTATCGAAACGAAGAAGAGGAAATCGAGTCGCGGCTGCAGGCACAGCGTGAAAGCTATGGCAGCCTGCTCACGGGCATCAATCAGACGCGACAGCAGCTGCTCGTGAGCGAAGAACGGGAACGCTCCCTCCTGCAGCGGGCGGAGCGGCTGCGCAACGATAAAGAAAACTATGAGATCCGTATATCCGATACGGAGACGAAGAAAGCGGAACTGACCGCGGCGCTGGAGAGCAATGCCTCTGCCC
>CAJXSA010000002.1 GCA_913060595.1 uncultured Ignavibacteria bacterium | reverse complement strand
GCAGGGCCACGTCGTAGGCGTACTCGTCCTCACAGAGCGTCTTTCCGTCGCGCTTCCCGCGGGCCCCGCTGTCGGGACCGCCGTGACCGCCGACGATGTAGTAGACGGCGCCGCGCAGCTTGCGGTCGCGGATGGTGACTTTGCCGTATTTGGGGCCGAAGATGGGGAAGATGCGGGTTGCCTCGCTGACGCTAGGCGTATTTGCCTCGCTGACGCTCGGCGTATTTGCCTCGCTGACGCTCGGCGTGTTTGCCTCGCTGGCGCTCGGCGTGTTTGCCTCGCTGGCGCTCGGCGTGTTTGCCTTGCTGGCGCGGGGCGTGTTTATTACGCGGATTGGTGAAGGGGTGGTGAGGAAGGGGAGCAGTGTGAGCAGGAGTATGGCATGTGTTCTGCGTGGCGGCATATGCAAGTATACAAAAAAAGTCCCTCCGACCCGCGATGCGGGAGGGAGGGACGATTAACGGAGGGAGGGGTTACTCGGCGCGGTCGAGCATGTGTTCGTTCATGAACTGCATGTAGTACTCGAAGAGTCCGAGGCGGGAGCGCATGCCGCCGGCGACGCCGTGGTTGCCGTTCGGGTAGATGCGCATGTCGAACTGCTTGCCCGCTTCCTCGAGGTTGTGGACGAACTGCATGGTGTTCTGCACGTGCACGTTGTCGTCGAGTCCGCCGTGAATGACCAGCAGGTTGCCCTGCAGCTTGTCGGCGTGCACGATGCAGGAACCGACGTCGTAGCCGTCGGGATTGTCGGAGGGACGCTGCATGAAGCGTTCTGCGTAAATCGTGTCGTACAGGCGCCAGTCCGTCAGCGGCGCGATGGCCACGCCTGCGTGGAAGGTGCCTTCGCCGAGCAGCAGGGAGAGCGCGGCCATGTAGCCGCCGTAGCTCCAGCCCCAGATGCCGATGCGCTCGCTGTCCACATACGGCAGGGTGGACAGGTGTTTGGCCACCTGCACGTAGTCATGTACTTCCCATTTCCCCAGCTGCTTATACACAGCGTGCTTGAAGGCGGTGCCGCGTCCGCTGCTGCCGCGGTTGTCGGCCTGGATGACGATGTAACCCTCGCTGGCGTACCACTGCTGCATGGTGCCGGACCAGGCGTTGCGCACGGCCGAGGTGCCCGGTCCGCCGTATACGTCGAAGAACACGGGATACTTTTTGTTTTCGTCGAAATTCGCCGGCTTCATCATGCTGCAGTACAGCTCCACGCCGTCCTCGGTGGTGACGGTGAACAACTCTTTCTCGCTCCAGTGATACTCGGCGAAGACGGTGGGATCGATGGCGCCGAGCGTGCGGATCTCGTCGCCGTCGCCGTCGCAGAGCACGCGTCGGGTGGGTGCGGTGACACTCGACCAGCTGTCGACGTAAAGCGCGCAGGTGGGCGAGAGATTAATGCCGTGCCAGCCGTCGTCCTCGGTCAGGCGGTCGAAATCGTCCTCTTCGATGCCGGCTCGGTACAGGTTGCGCTGAATGGGCGAGGCTTCAGTGGCGAGGAAGTACACCATGGATTCGTCCGGCGTCACTCCGAGCACCTCCGAGACTTCCCACTCGCCCTCGGTGACCTGGCGCAGGAGTTTGCCGTCGTAGTCATAGAGATAGAGGTGGTTGTAGCCGCTGCGCTCGGAGGCCCAGAGGAAGCGGCGACCGTCGAGGAAGCGCAGGAAGGAGTAGTCGTCCACGCTGATCCAGCCCGTCTCGGAGCGGTCTTCGATCACCACGCGTGTGGAGCCGTCGGTCACATCGGCGAACAGCAGCTCGAGATGGTTCTGAAGACGGTTCATGCGATAGATGCACAGCGTCTGCGGGTCATGGGTCCAGCGGATGCGCGGAATGTAGATGTCGGTCTCCTCGCCGATGTTCATCCAGCGGCGGCTGCCGTCGGCCAGGTCGATGACGCCGATTTTCTCCACAGGATTCTTCTCGCCCGGCTTCGGGTAGCGTATGCTGATCATTTCCTGGTACAGCGGCATCCAGTTCGTCATGGTGAATTCCGGCACCTCGGTTTCGTCCTCCTGCCAGAAGGCGATGCGCTTGCTGTCGGGGGACCATTCCCATCCGTCGACGATGCTGAATTCTTCCTCGTACACCCAGCCGAAGCGTCCGTTGTAGACATGCTCGCGCGCGTCGCTGGTCAGCTGCCGCACGTCGCCGTCGGCGAGATTCATGATGTAGATATTGTCCTTGTACACGTAACCCACCCATTTGCCGTCGGGGGAGACCTTCACGTTCATGACGCCTTCCTCGTATTCCGGCAAGCTGATGAGTTTCTGCGCGGCAAGGTCGTACACCGCGTAGCTGCCGATGGTGGAGCGGCGCCAGATGCTGCGCTCCTCGAGTGTGAGCACGAGGAAGTTGCTGTTCTCCTGCCAACGGTATTCCTCGAAGGATACGGCTTCATCAGCCCCGGCGGGAACGAGCGTGGCCGGATCGAGCAGCGGCGTCTCCTCGTCGTTTTCCGCGTCGACTTTCATGATGACGCGGCTGCGGTCCTCGCGATTGAACTTTATGTAGGTGTAATGTTTCCCGTCTTCCATCCACTGCAGGTTGGCGAGGCGGGGCGCGAAAAAGGCGGGATTGCCGAACACGTCCCGAAGGGTGACGGGTTTCTTTTCCTGCGCCTGCAGCGCGCCGGCGGCGGTGGTGAGCAGGAGCAGAGCCAGGATGAGTGTGCGTAGGGTGCGGATCATACGAGTCCTCGATATAAAAAGAGATGTCGTCAATTCAGTCTTTGATGCGTACGCCGGACGGCGGCAGTTGTTCCAGCGAGGCGGCGTCGAGGCGGTAGAGCTGCCACTCCTTCAGATGCCGGGCGCCGAGTTTGTCGTAGAAATCTTGTGCCAGGGTGTTCCAGTCCAGCACCGTCCAGTCCATGCGCCCGCAGCCGCGGTCGCGCGCCAGTTCGGCCACGTGCAGGAAAAGCGCGAGTCCCGCCCTGTTGCCACGCGCATCGGGCAGGACGAAAATGTCCTCGAGGTACAGCGTTGGCAGGGCCAGGAAGCTGGAATAGGTTTCATAAATGATGGCGTAGCCCACGTCCCTGCCGTCCACCGAGGCGAGGAAGGCTTCGTAGCGCGGCGCATCGGCGAAGGCGTCGCGTATCAGACGGTCTCGTGCGTCGGCATCGGGACGGGCGAGTTTCTCATAATCAGCGAGCGCGTCGATGAGCGCGAGAAAGGCTGTGGCGTCCTCACGGCGCAGGGGACGGATGTGCACATGGGAGCAGTCGGGAGGGGATGCGGGCATCGCGGCGCGTTGTTGTTTGCATCTTGTGAAGGAAGGGCATTGCGTCGGGAGCGTCTCCGGGAAACGCTTCGCCGTTCTCGGGACGCGTGCGGAATGCCGATCCGGAACAAAAAAATACGGAATACTCCTGCGCGAAGGAATAGGGGCGGCGCTGTGCGTGGGGAATGCGTATATTTCCCCGGAAAGGTGCAGCAGCACGCCATTTTCTGAACGGACTCTCGCAGGAGGACACATGACTTTCGAAGAAGCGATGCAGAAGGGGTTTCTGAACATTTCGGATGAGGACGCAGGCAAGGTGCTGCAGGACCTCTTCGACAACGACGACGCGGGCGCGCGCCTGGACGCGGGTGTGGCGCTTCTCGGCACGTTCGTGCCGCAGGAGAAGGTGGTGGCCGTGCTGGATCTCGCGACCATCATCATCGATGCCAATGAAGAAATGGAACTCTACGGCGGCGATGACGACGGCACGGAAGTCTGATCGCCAGGACAGCGCGCAGGTTCTTTCGCTTCCTCCCTGGTGGCCCGCGGTGCTTCGCAGCGTCGGCGGCGTCGACGTGGCGGACGATGCGCAGCTGCGCCGGCAGCTGCCATTTCTCGCGGAACTCACATCCTACCTGAACGACACCGGCGCACGGCAGGCCGGAACGCGGCGCTACATGAAGGACCGCCGCCTGCGCGGTGCCTACCTGCTGTATTACACCACCGCCAATATGCTCAAAACCTCGCGCGCGCTGCGAGAGCTTCGGTATGCGGGACAGCTCCCGTCTTCGCGTTCCCTGCGCGTTCTCGATCTCGGTGCGGGACCGGGCACGGGCGTCGCCGGACTCGCCGCGCTGCTTCCGGCCGGAGGGGAGTCCGACAGAGGACAGTCGCTGCAGATCACCGCGGTGGACAACGTGAAGGCCAACGGCGCCATGTACGCGGAGGTCGCGCGTGCCGTGGCGCAGGAGACGGGACGGGAAATTCGTGTGGAAAGCGTCACAGCGGACGCATCCGCCCGGCCGCGCATCGACGGGGAATACGACCTCGTCCTCGCCATGAACATGCTGAATGAAATTCCCGCCTCGCGCCGCAGCGCACTCTTGAAGTGGTGCTGGGAACATCTCTCGGAAAACGGACACCTTCTGCTCATCGAACCTGCGCTGCGGGAGACCTCGCGCGCGCTGCTCGCGCTGCGCGACGGGGCGGTGGAGGACGGCTGGACGGTGTTTTCTCCCTGCCTGCGGCAGTCCGGTTGTCCCGCACTGGAGAAGGAGAGCGACTGGTGCCACGACGATGTCCCCTGGCAGCGTCCCGCCTTCATGGAAATCCTGGACGAGGGCATGGGGAACATCAAGAAGTCGCTCAAGTACAGTTTCCTGCTGCTCAACCGCCACGGCGCCACATTGCACGACGCCCTCCGATCAGCGCATCCGGACGTTTCGCTGCAGCGCGTGGTCAGCGAGCGCTTCGACGAGAAAGGCCGCGTCTGGTGGCACATGTGCGGGGAAGGGGGCAGGGTGGTCTGTCAGCGCAATCACCGCGACCGCGCGGACGGCAATGCGGACGCCGATCATGTCGCGCGATATGACATACTCGCGCTGCGGGGTGAGGAGGAGCGTGCCCATGATGTCCGTATTCCCCTCGAGGGGACGCTGCGCATCAGCCCCATATGATCTGTCTTCTTCCGCACGTTCGTTTTTCCACACTGAATGCAACTTTCTCCCGGCGCCGGATGTTGTGATTTTTCAACATTCTCCCGTTGCTGACTTGCCGCTCGCAAACGGTGTTCCGCGGGAGTCGAAAAAGATCGCAGTTACTTGTACAGGGTTTCACAACATGATGAGGCATACAATGAAGAAACACCTTTTTTTGCTCGCACCTTTCTTCGCGCTGGTTGTGCTGTCCGCATGCAATCAGCCTGCGCAGGACACGTCGGACGCGACTTCCGACGCGGAGGAATTGACTGCGGCCGTGATGACGAAGGCAGACCAGGACGCCATGACGCCGCAGGCGGCGCTTGACGACCTGATGGCCGGAAACGCGCGTTACATGCAGAACGATCTGACCGCGCGTGATCTGCCGGCGCAGGTGCAGGGCACCACGGACGGACAGTTCCCGAAAGCCGTCATTCTTTCCTGCATCGATTCCCGTGTTCCCGTCGAGATGGTCTTCGACCAGGGCGTCGGCGACGTGTTCGTCGCGCGCGTTGCGGGCAACGTCGAGGATGAAGACGTGCTCGGCAGCATCGAGTATGCCGTCGGTGTCGCCGGATCCAAGGTGGTCATGGTGCTTGGACACGAAGCCTGCGGCGCCGTGAAGTCCGCGGTCGATCAGCTCGACGTCGGCAGCGAGAACGTGACGCATCTGCTCGGGCAGATCGAGCCCGCCATCGCCAATACGGAAGGGGAGCGCGACGCATCCGACAAGAAGTACCTGTCGGATGTCATCCACACCAACGTGGAAATGACGCTTGACGACATCCGCAGCCGCAGCGCCATCGTCCGTCAGCTCGAAGAGGAAGGCAAGATCAAGCTCGTCGGCGCATATTACAGCCTGCACGACGGCTCGGTCACACTCATGGATTAAGCCCGGTTTTTCTTCATAGCATTCGCAACCGCCCCGTTTTGCGTTTTCCCGCAGGCGGGGCGGTTTCATATCACGGGGCGCATATCGTCGACATCTGAGGCCTCAGGGCAGCGTCAGCCGTATGCCGTTGGTGATTTCGAGGTCGTAGCGTTTGACGTCGGTCATTGGACGGCTGTGGTAGCGCCAGCTCGTGCGGACGTTGAAATGCAGTCCCCCGGTGATCTTCCACTCCATCGCGGCTTCGGCGATGACGCGCAGGTCTTCGGGATTTGTGATCAGCGGCTGCAGGTAGGCGATGACGCTGCCGGCGGCGATGTCGGAGGGTGTCCACTGCAGCGTGAGGTAATTCGTCGAACGCGCACGGTCGAGGCGCACGTTCTCCGGACTCGTGTCATATTCCTCGTGCTCGTACATCGCCCCGATGCCAAGATAAAGCTCGAGCAGGGACTCACTCTCTTCATTCGTCATCCGCACGGCATTCCAGCGAACGCCGCCCCCCAGGAGGTCACGGTTGGAGAGGGAGAGGAATTCGTTGAATTCCACCTGTCCGAAAGCTTCGACGGCGAGGGACGCGGACACATCCCATATCGTGCGCAGGTGGAAAAAGCCCTTGTTGGCGATTTTTCCCTTGCTGGACTCCTTGAACGAATAATCGAGCACTGCGAAATGCACGTGCTTTTCCTGCATGTAATCCACCCGCAGGTCCCCGGCGACGGACACGAACTCGGAGTTGCCGCGGGTGAGTCCCAGGCTCACACCGGTTGTGAACGCAAAGCCGCGCGCGTCCTCGCTGCGCCGCAGCTTCTCGGTGTTGACCTGCGCGGAGGAAAGCGCGGGGAGGAGCAGGAGTGCTGCCGTGAAGGGGAGCAATGCGGTGAGAACGGAGCTATAGGGGCGAAAACGTGGCATCTGCTGCGTGTGTGTGGTGAGAAATTCTGCAAAAGATACGGAAATCCTCCGGTACGGACGAACAGCGGGCCATACCGCAGGGACGCCGATATTTGCCCCGCGTGAATGGAATTTCCAACGCCCGGTCCGCGTTGTGCAGGGAAGGAGACAAACATGCAGAACGAAACCCGATATGACATGCATGGACTGACCGAGTCCCTGCTTGCTTCCTACGACCGCGAAGGCGGCATCAACCACCTGAAGGGCAGCAGCCTTCCCTCGCGCGACGCCATCATCGATATCGTGCGTGACATCGAGGCGCTGCTGTTTCCCGGCTTTTTCCGCGACGAATCGCTCAGCCGCGCCAACATCCGTTACCTGACGGGATCACGGCTTGTGCGCGTGTACGAAAGCCTCGTCGCCGAGGTGCGGAGCAACCTGCTCTTTGACCGGTCGGACGCCGGTAACGGTGATGCGACGCAGCTCGCGGCGACCGAGGAGGCAGCGCTGCAGGGGGAGGCCTGCGACATCGTGGATTATTTCTTCCGCTCCCTGCCGAAGCTGCGGGAGGTGCTTTCGACGGACGTGGACGCGCTGCTCGAGGGCGATCCGGCCGCGCGGTCGAAGGAGGAAATCATTCTCAGCTATCCCGGACTGCGCGCCATCGCCGTGCACCGCGTGGCGCATTTTCTCTGGACGCACGGTGTGCGCCTGATCGCGCGCATGATGAGCGAATACATTCACAGCCGCACGGGCATAGACATTCATCCGGGCGCGCAGATCGGACGCTATTTCCACATCGACCACGGCACCGGCGTGGTCATCGGTGAAAGCACGGTGATCGGTGAGCATGTGAAAATCTACCAGGGTGTTTCGCTGGGCGCGCTGAGCGTGCGCAAGGACCTGTGCGAGGAAAAACGGCATCCCACCATCGAGGACCGCGTCACCATTTACGCCGGGGCCACCATACTCGGCGGTGAGACGGTCATCGGACACGACGCGGTCATCGGCGGCAATGTCTGGCTGGTCAAGTCCGTGGATCCGCATGCCGTGGTCACCAGCGAACCGCGCATCAATGTGCTTCCCGCCTCCGAGCGGGGAAAAACCTGGCATTACACGATCTGAAGCAGAAAGGAGCGCAGGCATATGCGTTATCAGAATATCAATGAGAGCATCGGCCGCACACCGCTGCTGCGCCTGGGCAAGCTCTCGCCCGAGGGCGGCGCGACGGTGTGGGCAAAAATGGAAGCCTTCAATCCCCTGGGCTGCGTCAAAGAACGTCCGGCGCTGTACATGATCGAGGAAGCAGAGAAAGCGGGCCTCGTGCGCGAGGGCACGACCATCATCGAACCGACCTCGGGAAACACCGGCATCGGACTCGCCATGGTGTGTGCGGTCAAGGGCTATCGCCTCATGCTCACCATGCCCGAGAGCATGAGCCGCGAGCGGCGCAGCATTCTGCGCCATCTGGGCGCGGAACTCGTTCTGACTCCGGCGGCGGAAGGCATGAAGGGGGCCATTGCAAAGGCGGAACAGCTCGCAGGGGAAATGGACGCCGTGTTCATCCCACAGCAGTTCCGCAACCAGGCCAACGTGCAGTCCCACCGCGAAACCACCGCCCCGGAAATTCTCGCCGACATGGCGGGGCTGCAGATCGATGCCTTCGTGGCCGGGGGGGGAACGGGCGGCACCATCACGGGAGTGGGAGAGGTGCTGCGCCGGGAATACGGCAAGCGCGTGCGCATCGTGGCAGTGGAGCCGGCCGATTCCCCGGTGCTCAGCGGCGGCGAACCCGGTCCGCATAAAATACAGGGCATCGGCGCGGGCTTCGTGCCCGACATCCTCGACCGCAGCCTGATCGATGAGATCATGACCGTGTCCAATGAAGACGCCATCGCCGCTGCGCGCACTCTCGCGCGGCGGGAAGGCATGTTCGTCGGCATTTCCTGCGGGGCCGCGGCGCATGCGGCCATTGCCGTTGCCGCTCGCATGCCCGCGGGCAGCAACGTGGTCACCGTCCTGCCCGATACCGGGGAGCGCTACCTCTCCACCGCGCTGTTCGAAGACAACGAGTAAATACCCGACTCTCGGGCAATTACTGCATCCTGCGCGCTGGCGGAAAACCGTCTGCGCGCTGTCATTTTTGCCCGTTCCTTCGCATGTTTGCATATGACGCTCGACGACGCCTACCGTTCCTGCATGCAGCTGGCGCGGTCCCATTACGAGAATTTCCCCGTCGCCTCGCACCTGATGCCGCGGCGGCTGCGTCCCCATGTCGCCGCCGTGTACGCGTTCGCACGCCATGCCGACGACTTTGCCGACGAGGGGGATCTGGACGGCGCCGAGCGCCGCGTGAAACTCGAAGAGTGGCGCGCACAGCTGCGCAGGGCCGTTGCGGGGGAGGCGGAACACCCGGTGTTCATGGCGCTGGGCGACACCATACGCCGTTTCGACATCCCCGGACAGCTTTTTCACGACCTTCTCGACGCCTTCGTGCAGGACACGGAGAAGGAGAGCTACGCGGATTTCGACGAAGTGCTGGAGTACTGCCGGCGTTCGGCGAATCCCGTGGGACGCATCGTCCTCGCGCTCTTCGGACGACTGGACGAGGTGACCGGTGCTCCGTCGGACGCCCTGTGCACGGCACTGCAGCTCGTGAATTTCTGGCAGGACGTTTCCGTCGACCGCCGCAAGCCGCGCGTGTACATTCCCGCCGACAGCCTCGCGGCGCATGAGCTTACTCCCGCGGACGTTCTCAAAGGAGAGGACAGCCACCGCCTGCGCACGGTGATCGCGGGGGAGGTGGAGCGCACGAAGGTATACTTCTACCAGGCGTTGCCGCTGCTGCCGCTCGTGCCGTTTCGCCTGCGGCTTGAACTGCGCGCGATCTGGCTCGGCGGCATGAAGGTGCTTGAAAAAATTGAAAAACAAGAGTATACTGTAGCGCAATCACGACCAGCTTTATCTTTTATTGACGTGATTTCCGTGTTCGCCGACGCCGTGCTCAAGGGCAAGCCTGATGCAACAAGCTGATTCCGCCGCCGATATCACCCGCAAAAGCAAGACCAACTTCATGGTCTCCTTCGCCATGCTCCCGGAGCACAAACGCGACGCCATACACACGGTGTACGCCTTCTGCCGCTGCACCGACGACATCGTCGACGAGGAAGGGGATCACGCGAGCAAGGCGCACCGGCTGCAGAAGTGGACCGAAGAACTCGAGAAGGGATTGCGCAACGAGAGCAGCCACGCGCTTCTCAACCAGCTGAGCGTCATCGCCGACCGTTTCAGCATTCCCGCCGTGCATTTCTTCGACCTGATCCGCGGCATGCGCATGGACCTGGAGAAAGTCCGCTACGACACCTTCGACGAACTCTACGAGTACTGCTACAACGTGGCATCCACCGTCGGACTGATGTGCAGCGAGATTTTCGGCTACACGAAGGAAAGCACGAAGCAGTACGCCATCGACCTCGGCATCGCGCTGCAGCTGACCAACATCGTGCGCGACGTGAAAGCCGACGCGCAGATCGGGCGCATTTACCTGCCGAAAGAAGATTTCGACCGTTTCGGTTATTCCTACGAGGAAATCCTCGCGAGCACGTACAATGAAAACTTCGTGCGCATGATGCGCTTTCAGTCCCAGCGTGCCCGGGAATACTACGCGAAAGCCCGGCAGTCCCTCGCCCACGAGGACCACGCCGCCTTCTTCGCCGCGCGCATCATGGACCGCATCTATTACCGCATCCTGCAGAAAATCGAGCAGAAGCAGTTCGCCCTTTTCGACGAACGCATCTCGATTTCCTCCTTCGCCAAGTTCCGCATCGCCGCGGCAGAGTATCTCAGCCGCGCGCCCCTGCAGTACGCCACCATCTCATGAAACATGTGATCATCCTGGGCGGGGGCATGGCCGGACTCTCCGCCGCCATGCGCCTGCGTCGTCACGCCGGCGCCCTGACGCTGCTCGAGTCCTCGCCGAAATTCGGGGGACGCTGTTACAGTTTCACACCGCGCGAAGGGTGGGGCGAAATCGACAACGGGCAGCATGTGCTCATGGGCTGCTGCGCGTCGACGCTCGCATATCTCGCGGACTGCGACACAGCGGACCTGCTTGACCGCCGCCGCGGACTCGCGCTGTCCTTCGTGCACGCCGACGGACGCCGCGCGCGCCTCGGCGCGGGATCGCTGCCGCATCCACTCGGACTCGCACAGGCTTTTCTCGGCTACGGCATGCTCACGCTTTCCGGCCGCATGCGCATCCTGCGCGTCGCGGCACGGCTGCGTTCGCTTTCCCCGCCGCGGCACGAGGCCCTCGACGCGCAGACCGTCCCCGCCTGGCTGCGTGCGCTCGGACAGGACGAGGAAAGCATCGCCTGCTTCTGGCGTCCCGTGGTCCTGGCCACGATGAACAGCGACATCGACCGCGCTTCGGCCAAACTCTTCGCCACCGTATTGCGTGAAATTTTCCTCGGCGCGCCGGACGGCGCCGACATGCTGCTGCCGCGCACGGGACTGACCCCGCTGCTCGTCGACGGCGCACTCGCAGCCCTGCGTGAGGCAAGAGCGGATCTGCGACTGCATGCTCCCGCGGAGGAAATCCTGCATCGCGACGGAAATGTGATCGGCGTTCGCATGAAAGATGGCGACGTCATCGAAGGCGACGCGGTGATCAGCGCCATGCCCCCCTGGGCGCTGCAGCGCCTCACCGCGGCGTCCGGATTGGAGGAAGCGTTCGGCATCGACTTTGATCGTTTCATTCCTTCGGAAATCCTGTCAATTCATTTCCGTAGCCGCCGCAATCTCGGACTGCCGCTGATGACGGGATTGCTGGAAACGCGCCTGCACTGGATATTCGACAAGGGGATGGAGGAGGGTGGCACATACCGCTACAGCGCGACCATCTCAGCCGTACCCGAAGACCTGCCGCGCGATGCGGAGTCGCTGCGTCGCGTGTTGATCGAGGAACTGCGCCTGGCCGTGCCGGATCTGCGGGAGGACGACATCACTGATATCCTGCCGATACGCGAAAAGCGTGCGACCTTTGTGCCGCTGCCCGGAATGGAAGCGTATCGTCCCGCCGCACGGACCTCAATCGGCGGCCTCTATCTCGCCGGCGACTGGACGGCGACCGGACTGCCGGCCACGATAGAAAGCGCGGTACGTAGTGGTTTCACCTCAGCGGAAGCGGTTGTCGCGCGATAGCAGACAATCTCCATCGTCCTCACGCTCTGCGTGGGGACGGGGTTCTGCGCCGCTCTGCGGCGATTGGCAGATTGAATGAACGCGGAGCGTTCGGAAGGTGCGTCCCCACGCCGGAGCGTGGGGACGATGCCGTAGTAGATTGCAGATGTCAGATTGCAGATGACAGATTGCAGATGAAAAGATGGAAAAAAGGAAATATGGAAATATGGCTCCCGGGAGGATGTTTCCATTTTTCCTTTTTTCTCATCTTTCCATTTGCCGCAGGCTGTCCCACCACTCGTTCACGGAGCGTTTCCCCGGGACGATGAGCTCATACTCCCCGAAATCACGTTCCATGATTTCTTCGCGCTGGACGTCCATTTCGTATTCGATGAGCTGTTCGAGCAGGGAGGTGGTGAGGGGGATGTCGACGTGTTCGTCGGCGCGGATGCGCCAGGGTTTGCCGAAAGCGAGGAAGGCTTCGGGACGCTCTTTCTCGACGAAGTCGTAGCGAAAGGCGACCGGGATGGCGATGACATCACCCAGGTCGCGCAGCAGGCGGGCGGTGCCATTGAAGAACTGCAGCGGACGCTTGTCCACCGAGGTAATCACCCCCTGCGGAAAGAGCCAGAGAAAACGGGAGCGTCCGCGCAGCAGCTGCGCGGCGTACTGCAGGCTGCGGAGTGCTTCGCGGGGATTTTCCCGGACGACGGAGAACGTCCCGATTTTTCTGAAAAATCTGTAGCGCGCGAGCTGCTTCTCCTCCATCATCGCGTAGGCGTCATGGCGGAGCACGTCGTGGCTTATCAGTATGGGCAGCACGGCGTCCCACCAGCCCGGGTGGTTGCCGTACAGCACCACGGGCACTCCTGCTTCGGTCTTGCGCAGCGCACTGAGTCCCTTGCAGTGCACTCCGGCGAAGGCGTCACGCACCCGACGCCGGAAATACCAGGCGAGCAGGCGCGTCCAGGGTGCCGATTTTTCTGCCGTGATCATGCGGAAGTTTTTTCTTTTATTACAGGTTGCGTACAGCGCCGCCCCGCAGCGGCATGATCTTCAAATATAGCAGGTCGCGGTGCGCCGACCAATGAAAGGAAACGCAGGACGTGAGTGACAGGAAGCGCGTAGTGATAGGAATGTCCGGCGGCGTGGATTCCAGCGTCGCCGCGGCGCTGCTCGTCGAGCAGGGCTTCGACGTGGTCGGCATCACCATCAAGACATACAAATACGAGGACGTCGGCGGCAACGCGGCCAACGACAAGAGCTGCTGCTCGCTCGACGGCATCAACGACGCCAGGGCGGTGTGCGCCGACCTGGGCATCCCGCATTACGTGCTGGATTTCAGCGCGCCGTTCCGCGAAAACGTCATCGACATGTTCATCGACGAATACATGGCGGGCAACACACCGAATCCCTGCGTTATCTGCAACCGCAAGATCAAGTGGGAGGAGATGATTCGGAAGGGCATGTCCATCGGCGCCGATTTTGTGGCCATGGGACATTACGCGCGGGTTCGGCAGGACGGTGGCACCGGGCGATGGCATATCGTCCGGGGTGAGGACGCGAACAAGGACCAGTCCTACGCCCTCTGGGCGTTGTCGCAGGAGAGCCTTGCGCGCACGCTGTTTCCGCTGGCCGACATCAGCAAGGAGGAAGCCCGCCGCATCGCCACCCGGCTCGGCGTGCGCACTGCCGGCAAGCAGGAGAGTTACGAGATCTGCTTCATTCCGGACGACGATTACAACCGCTTTCTGCGCGACAACGTGCCGGACATCGACACGCGGCTGCGCGGGGGCGACGTGCGTTTCGAGGGAAAGAAGATCGGGGAGCATGACGGCTATCCGTTCTACACCATCGGACAGCGGCGGGGACTGAACGTCGCCGTCGGGGAGCCGGTGTACGTCACCGAAATTCATGCGGACGGGAATGTCATCGAAGTGGGACGAAAGTCCGACCTGCAGCACCGCCGCTTCCGCGTGCGCGACGTCGTCATGCAGAAATATCCCTTCCCCGAGGTGTCGATGCGCGTCGACGCCAAAATCCGATACAAGGACACTCCCGCTCCCGCCGTCCTGGAGCCGCAGGGTGACGGCAGCCTCATCGTAACCTTCGACGATCCCAAAACCGCCATCACCCGTGGACAGTCCACCGTCTGGTACGACGGCGATCACGTTGTCGGCGGCGCCATCATATCCGAAATCCTCGACTGATCCAGCCTCTTCCCCGATCAGAACGCAGCCCGACCAGGCGAATAGGAGCGTCTGAAAGAAGCATCCGCATTCATCCGCCCGATCCGTCCAATCCGTGTTCCACATTCATCCGCCCGATCCGTCCAATCCGTGTTCAACAAAACGAGGACCATGGCAGTACCACGGTCCTCATTTTCATCACGGGAAAGGCTGTGTGGATCAGAGCAGATCCTTCACCACGTCGCGTTCCATTTTCAGTTCATCCAGCGTTTTCTGGATTTTTTCCTTCGCGAAGTCATTGTGCGGGAGATCCTGCACGATGCTGTAGCTGCCATCGGCGCCGGTGATGAGCGGGAAGGAGAACATCAGTCCTTCGTCGATGCCGTAGCTGCCGTCGCTCGGGATGGCGGCGGAGTACCAGTTGCCGGCGGGCGTGGGATTGATGAGGGAGACCACGTGGTCGATGGCGGCATTGGCGGCGGAGAAAGCCGAGGAGCTGCCGCGCGCGTTGATGATGGCTGCGCCGCGCTTCTGCACGGTGGTGATCATCTCGCCCTTCAGCCACTCGTGATCGGAGATCACATCGAACACCGGCGTGCCGTTGATCTTCGCGTTGGCGGCATCGGGGTACTGCGTGGCGGAGTGGTTGCCCCAGATCGTCATGTTGGTGACAGCGCTCACGCCGACGCCGGCTTTCGTGGCCAGCTGCGCCATGGCGCGGTTCTGGTCGAGGCGCGTCATCGCGGAGAAGCGCTCGCGCGGCAGGTCCTTCGCGTTGTGCATGGCGATCAGGGCGTTGGTGTTGCAGGGATTGCCGACGACGACAGCGCGCACGTCGCTGGCGGCCTTGAGCAGAGCCTTGCCCTGACCGACGAAAATCGGACCGTTGTCACGGATCAGGTCATTGCGCTCCATGCCCTTCGTGCGGGGCTTCGAACCGATCATCAGCGCCCAGTTGACGCCCTCAAAGGCGGCATCCGGATTATCGGCGATGTCGATGCTCTCGAGTAGGGGAAACGCGCAGTCGTTCAGTTCCATGACCACGCCCTCGAGGGCGCCCATGGCCTGCGGCAGTTCGAGAAGGTGCAGCGCGATTTTGGTGTTCGGGCCGAACATCTGGCCTGAAGCGATACGGGGAAGAATGGCGTAACCGATGGCGCCCGCGGCGCCGGTGACGGCAACATGAACGGTTTGTGACATAATGCAATCCTCAGAAATGAAGCATTAGGGGATAGTGGGGGTCGAAGTTCCGGTAAACGTGAAGTTTATGCTAGCGAGATTTTTTGATAAATTCAAGGACACGACTGCAGAATCTCTGCATAAGATGCGCCGCGCCCGCGGCACGGTTCGCGCACGACGTTTTATGGACGCAACTCGGAGGACATATGTCTCCTGCCATCATGACACGAAGCGGCGGCATGCTGCTGATCCTGCTGCTCCTCGCGGCCCCGGCCTGCGAGGCCCAGAAGCACGCGAAGCCCGGCGGCTACGATCTCGATCGCAACCCGCATGTGATGAAGCTCGGGAAGCGCCTCAGGGAAATATCCGGACTGGCCGTCGACGCCCGCGGACGACTGTTCGCGCACAACGATGAGCGCGGGGTAATATACCGGCTCGATCCCATGACCGGCAGCGTACTCTCGCACTTCATCCTCGGCCGCACGGTGGTGACCAAGGATTTCGAGGGACTGGCAATCGCCGGGGATTATTTCTACATGGTCACCAGTGCGGGCAGCATCTATATGTTCCGCGAGGGTTCCGACGGGGGACGTGTGGAGTACCGCGTGTTCAGGACGTCGCTCGGTCCGCGCAACGACGTCGAGGGGCTGTGTTACGATCCGGCCACAGAGGCGCTGCTCCTCGCCTGCAAGGGTGACCCGGGGAAGGGGTACAAGGGGAAGCGTGCAGTGTACAGTTTTGATCTCGGCAGGAAAAAACTTTCGCCGAAGCCACGTTTCCTCCTCGACGAGAAAAACCTGTTGAAAAAGGCGCGAGGCAAGGAGGTGCGTCCCTCGGCCATAGAGCGCCACCCGAAGACTGGCAACTTCTTCGTGCTCGCCGCGCAGGGGGAGACGCTGATCGAATTATCCCCGGAAGGGAAGATCGTCTCGCAGGGGAAACTGGAGAAAAAGCGGCACGGTCAGCCTGAGGGACTGACGTTTCTCCCCGACGGCGCCATGCTGATCAGTGACGAAGGAAAAAAACATGGCACGCTGACTCGCTACAGGCGCCCCCGCTGAGCATCAGAATGCGCTGAGTTCTGCGGGAAGTCCGTCGAGGCAGGATTGCAGAGCGGGGATACCCACGGGAAGGGGATGGAACTGCGGGACATGCACACGCGGAAGCGCAGAAAGTGCGGCGGGCACCGGGGAGTTCTCTCCGGCGAACCTGTTCACCAGGATATCACGCAGAGCGATGCCGCATTCATCGAGTGCGCTGGCGATGCGCTCTCCTTCCCTCCATGAAAGCGGATCCGGATTCAGCACGAGCCGCACGCTGCAGCGGGAGGCATCGGAAAAGAAGCTGCGCAGTGCATCGTTTTTCCGCTGCTCTTCCACCAGCGTGCGCAGCACGCGGTCGGTTTCCAGCTCCTTTTTCCCCAGCTTCACGCGCGTGATCATCTCACGGCGGTCCTTGATTTCCCTGCGCAGGGCGAGCAGGTGCCCCATCCATGCTGCGGACACGGTCGGCGCAGCGAAGAAGCGCATGGCCAGTGCCGTCGGGGGCATATCCACGACGATCACATCGTGATCGCGCCACTGTTCACGCGTGTGTTCGAACACACGGCGCAGTGCGAATTCCTCGAGTCCGGGGGAGTGTCGGAGCACACGGAAATGGTGTTCGAGGTTGAGAGCGGTCAGGTAGCTGTATGCTGCGCGTATGCGCTGCTCGGTCTCGCGCAGGGAACGCCGGATCCAGGCGTCGACGTCGGCCTCGGCGACGAGCAGTCCGTCCCGCACCGGAACCGGGGTGTCTGCAAACTCCTCGAGAAAAATATCCGAGAGATTGTGCGCGGGATCGAGGGAGAGGAGCAGAACCCGTTTCCCGCGTTCCGCCGCAGCGAGGGCGCTCAATGCGGAGAGGGTGGATTTCCCCACACCGCCTTTGCCGATATGGAATATGACATGCGCGGCCACGGGTCACTCGGAGGGCAGGGACGAGAAGAGCTGGGAGAAGGGCGCCTGCGCGGTGTCGAGGCGGCGGAGGAGAATGCGCAGTTCTTCCTCCATCTCGGGGAGCAGAGCGAGGGAAATTTCCGCGGGAGGAGCGGGGAGTCCGACGGCCTGTCCCATCACCAGCAGGGCGAAGACATGCCGCAGTTCGTCGTATTCCCATTCCACCGCATCCACTGCCTTCCCGCGCTGCACGGCATCGAGCTGCGCAAGCAGGCGCCGCAGGTGTTCTCCGAGTGTCGTCGGCACGCTCATGCCTGCACCCTGAAAATGCGCAGATCCGAGGCGATGCGCGTGACGGAGGGATACTGCGTGTACACGGCGTAGAGCGTGACGAGGAATATTCCGATCATGTAAAAGGGTGAAAATGCCATGAGGGAGGAAAGCAGGGAGAAATATGGCGTCAGCATCGCCAGAATGACGCTGTTGTAGACGTAGCGATAGTACACGTCCAACGTGATGACGTCCTTCTCCCGGTGCGCCGAAGCGAAGGCAGAGCGGTACAGTATCGGCAGCGCCAGACCTGCGGCGACGGTGAACACGAAAACGACAACCTGCATGCTGTCATGTCCCGCGACACGCCAGCCGTCGAAGAGCTGCAGTGTGCGCAGGGTTTCGGCAACCGTGAGTCCGGCCGCCGCAGGCGTGAGCATGAACAGCCAGCTTCTTCGCAGCGCGCGCCGCATGCGTTCCTGCGGCGCGTTCATGCGCCGGTCTCCGGATCGATCACGCGATGCCGGGCCGCACCGCGGAAGAACTGTATGAGGCCTTCCGCCGTGACCCAGAGGACGATGAGAATGATCACGGCATTAATGATCTGCAGGAGGATGTTCTGTTCCGTTCCGAATTGCAGCTGGTTGAGCACGGCGGCCCAGATGGTAATCACGCTCATGAAGACGGCGGGGATGCCTGCGTATATCCAGGACCAGCCGCCGCGTTCCTTCAGGTACAGTGTGACAATGATGAGGGCAAGCGCGGCGAGGGTCTGGTTGACAGCGCCGAACAGCGGCCAGAGGCTGAGCGCGCCCTTGCCGTCCGCGCCGGAGGCGAAGGCCAGCAGCGCCGCGGAGGCCACGGCGAAACCTGTCGCCACGTAGCGATTCTGGAACACGCCGAGTTTTACCGTCGTGAACAGTTCTGTCACGATGTAGCGCTGAATGCGTGTGGCCGTATCGAGCGTGGTTCCCGCGAAGGATGCGACGAAGACGCCCATGATGACGGCCGCGATGCCGCGGGGCACACCTGTCATCGCAATCATGTTGGCCGCGCCGTCGACGAAGGCCTTGATTTTCGAACCGAGTCCTGCGGCCGCCGCCCAGGAGGCGTAGTGGTTGGTCCACGCCGACACACCGGTGAGGTATTCCCCGCTGCCGGCGGTATATCCCATGCCGATGCCTGCGGAGACCGCGATGATGACGAGCGTCGCGAGTCCGCCCTCGACCAGCATCGAACCGTAGCCGACGAAGAGCGCGTCGCTTTCGCGGCGCACCTGCTTGGCGGAGGTGCCGGAGGAGACCAGCGCGTGAAAGCCGGAAATGGCCCCGCATGCAATGGTGATGAACAGGAAGGGCCAGAGCGGGGGCGCCTCAGCGGGCGCGGCCTGGTACGCCGGAGCGACAATGGCAAAGTCACCGCTGAAGGAGGAGAACAGGACGCCCGCGAAGAGCAGGGCCATGGCGATGATGAGCTGGTAGGCGTTGATGAAGTCGCGCGGCTGCAGCAGCGTCGTGACCGGCAGGACGGAAGCGACATAGGCGTATGCGAGCAGGATCACGGTCCACACCCCTGGGGCTGGAATGCCCAGGATGGTCGGCATTTCAAGGGGGACATACGCCCCGAGCACGATGCTTCCGTACATCAGCGCGACGGCGAGGAGCGACCATGCGGTCAGTCCTCCGCCACGGCGGTAAATCATGTAGCCGAGTCCGATGGCGATCGGCAGCTGCAGCCACACCGGTATGACCGAGGTGGGGAACATGCTGAAGATGATGGCGATGACCAGGCCGAAGATGGAAATGACGATCCACAGCTCGAGGAATACGATGACGAAGAAAAACCAGCGCGTCCGTGGATTGATGTAGCGTGCGGTGTAGTCGGAGATGGACTTGCCCTGGTTGCGCATCGAGATCACCAGCGAGCCGAAATCATGCACCGCACCCATGACGATGCTGCCGACGAACACCCAGAGCAGGGCGGGGAGCCAGCCCCAGATGATGGCGATGGCCGGGCCGACGATGGGGCCCGTGCCCGCGATGGACGTAAAGTGATGGCCGAAAATGATTTCCTTGCGCGTGGGCACGTAGTCCACCCCGTCCTCGAACTCCACCGAGGGGGCCCGGTTCGCGTCACTGAGCGCAAAAATCCTGCGACCGATAAATCGCCCGTACAGCCGGTACATCAGCAGGTATCCGGCAAAGGTCAGCAGCATGAGGAGGAGAGGGGGCATGGGGAATCGCTTTCGATGTTTCCGGATAAACTATGAAAAGTGCGGGAAAAATGGGAAAAGAAGATTGCAGATGACAGATTTCAGATAGCAAATTCTGTCAGACATCCGAAAAGCGAATTGATACGGTCAATCTGTTATCTGCAATTTGATATTTGCAATTTCATCGCGAAGCGATGAATCGTGAATTATCTCCTGAATGGTGCAACTACTGACTTGGATATCCGATTGTAAAACCTGATATTGTAATGACATCGCCACCCTGTGCGAGCGATGGTGATGGATCGCATCACGGTGTTTTCTGGCATCGAGACGCCCCCCGGGCCTGGCCCGTTTCGTTCATGCAATAGTTACAGGTTGTGATAGCGGACTTGGCGACTGATTTCCTTCCCTATGCTCTCCAATACTGGCGCACCGCCTCGCGCCGATTCGCAAGGATTTCCTTTGGCCGCACACCGCGATATCGCGGTTCCGTAACGCATTTCGCGAATCTGTGTCTACACAACGGACCTGAGCTTCGCTCACTGATTGACGATTTTCGCCCGGCCTCGCATTCGCCGGGATACTGATATAGCGTTTCACAAGCGTTAACGATAGTCTTTAGCTTTAACCCCAATGGAGGCTCGTATGCACAAAAAGCTACTGTTCGTTCTGCTTCTGCTTGGGCTCTTTCCCGCGGCCATGATGGCGCAGACGGGAAAAGTATCCGGCAAGGTCACCGATCTTGAAACCGGGGAGCCCCTGATCGGAGCGAACGTTGTGGTCAATGCCGCCGGCACCACGCGTGGCGCCGCGACGGATGCCAACGGAGGGTTCGTTGTTCTCAACGTGCCCATCGGCAAGGTATCGATCGAAGTCAGCTACATCGGTTACAAGAAAGTGACCGTTCAGAATGTGCTGGTCCGCTCGAACGAGACGACGGACAAGGACATTCAGCTCCCCAACGATTCGTATGAACTCGACGTCGTCGAGGTTATTGCGCAGAAACCGCTGGTCGACAAGAATGTGACCAACAGCAAGACCACGGTGACCCAGGAGGACATCGAGAACCTGCCGGTCCGCGGCGTGGAGAGCATCTCCGCTATCCAGGCCGGTGTTGTTGCCTTTGGCAGCAGCCTTTACATTCGTGGCAGTCGCGCGGACGCGACCGGGTACGTGGTCAACGGCATGATGGTGAACAACCCGCTGTTCGGCGGACGTTCGCTCGCCGTCATCAACAACGCCATCGCCGAGCAGAGCCTGCAGGCGGGCGGCTATTCTGCCGAGTACGGCGGCGCCAATGCGGGTCTGGTCAGCACGACCACACGCGCGGGCGGTCGCAAGCTCCGCGTCGAGTTCGAAGCGTTCACGGACAACTACCCCTGGGCCGACTACGGTGAGCGCACCATGGGGACATACAAGTCCGGGTCCAGCACCTATATTCTCACCGCCGGCGGTCCGCTGTTCGGTCCGGTGAAGTTCTTCGTGGCAGGCCAGAATGCCTTCTCACGCACACCGACTTCCGGCTGGCGCGAGGATTACGATCTCACCACCAAGTACGATCCTCTGCTTCGCGAAACGGAGGCGCACGCCCTGCTGGCTCCGGAAGAGCAGGCGAAGGTCGGCATTTTCGATCCCCGCCTCGGTTCTTTCGCGCAGAAGGTCGACTACCGCTTTCCGGGCGGTTACTTCCTGAACGCGGCCAGTCAGAATTTCCTGATCAACGGTAACCTGACTTTCGACCTCAACCCGATCAATATCCGCGTTGACGGATCATACGGGTACGGCACGCGCCGCGGCGGTGCCGGCCTCACCTCGCAGCTCGCCGAGAAGCGCGCGTCGCTGACCGAGAGCGAGGACTACAGCCTCAACGCCAAGTTCACGCATCTGCTGAGTCCGACGACGTTCTACGAGATCTACCTCGGCTACTTCGGCAATTTCGGCGTGTCGATGGACCCGGATCATCAGCATAACATTTTCGCGTACGGTGATTCCGTGGCGAACGCCGCGTTTGGCTACGATTACCTGCAGGACGGCATTCCCGTACAGCCGATTACAGTACTCGGCTCGAGTTTCCTTCCCGAAGGCTATCCGCTCACCGGCGGCTATTCCAAGAGCAGTTTCAATTCCATTCAGACGAAGATCAACTTCGTGCATCAGATCGGACGCACGCATGAGATCAAGACGGGTGGTGAGTTCACACAGTATTCCATCCGGTCCTACGGCGTGAGCGCCTCCGGTCTCGCGAGCTTCGTTCGCTCGAGTCCTGACGCCACCGATCTGGAAATCGCCGGTTCGATGGGAACGAACAACTACGGCTACGACTATTACGGTCGCAAGCTCGACAGCGGTCCCGACGGTCCGAAGGAGCCGGTGTTCGCCGCCTTCTACGTGCTCGATAAAATCGAGCTCGAGGATCTCGTCATCAACGTCGGTCTGCGTTACGATTACATCAACACGAATTCGAAGGAATTCGTGGATCCGCAGAATATCAAGTTCACCCCGGAAGGCCTGATCGATCAGAGCCCGGACAACGTCAAGGACGTCGAACCGTCGAAGACCGTCAGTCCGCGACTCGGCTTCTCCTTCCCGGTGACCGACCAGACGGTGTTTTACGCGCAGTACGGCATCTTCGTGCAGCAGTCCCGTCTCCGCGACGTGTACCTCGGCAACGCCACGGTGTCGTCGCAGATCAAGGGCGGCTACGCGATCAGCTCCCCGGTCGGCTTCGGCCTCGCGCCCGAGAAGACCATTCAGTACGACTTCGGTTTCCGCCAGCAGATCGGTGAGAACCTGGCCTTTGACATCGGCGCGTTCTACAAGGACATCCGCGACCAGATTCAGCAGCGTCAGATTCCCGCCGAATTCGGCGCGGAGCATCCCGCATATTACGCCTGGGTGAACGGCGACTTCGCCACCACGACGGGTGTCTCTCTGCAGATCACCATGCGCCGCACCGAGCGCATCATGCTGCAGACCAACTACACCTACAGTGACGCGCGCGGTACGGGTTCGAGTCCTTCCTCGTCCTTCCGGGCACTGTGGCTGAGTCCGACCGAAACCCCGTTCCTGCCGAAATATCCTATGACGCTCTCCTTTGACCAGACGCATCGCGGTTCGGTGAACATCGACTACCGCTTCGGCCGCGAAGACGGTCCGGACCTGTTCGGTGTCAAGCTGCTCGAACGCTTCGGCGCGAACTTCCTCTTCACCTTCAATTCGGGTAGGCCCTACACGCGCGTCAACGAATTCTCCTTCGGTGACCGCCGCACACCGGTTGAAGCCATCAACGAATCACGCACACCGTGGGTGTTCAACCTCGACGCCCGTTTTGACAAGACGGTGACCATCGGTCCGCTGGACTGGAACTTCTACATCCGCGTCACCAACCTGCTGAATCTCAAGAACGTGCTCGGCGTGTATGCCACGTCCGGCAGTGCGGAGAGCAACAACTTCCTCGCCACGGACGAGGGACAGACACGCCTGGCGAACTATGCCAGTTACGGCGACGTCTTCCGCGAGCTGTACGAGGACTTCTACTACCAGCAGGTTCTGATGAATGCCGGTCTGTACAGCGCTCCGCGCCGCGTATGGTTCGGTGTCCGCGTGAACTTCTAACTCATGTCCAGTAAGGCAGAATTCAATCGGAATAGAATGTTGGAGAAGAAATACATGAAACGACACTTGATTTATATCATCCCTCTGCTGCTGCTGGCGATGGTACTCCCCGTGCGCGCGGAGTCCCCGGAGGGTGCCAAGAAGGACGGATCTCTCGCGAAGGTCACGAAGAATGACCAGTGGGATTTCATTTCCGTCAACAACTGCCTCATGTGGCTGTCGAACAACGGCCGCATGGCGCACAATCCTTTGTCTGACGGCTCCGGTTTCGAGTGGCCGAACGGCAGCGCCAAGTACGTTATCTTTACTGACGGCATCATCTGGGGCGGTCTCGTCGAAGGCGAGGTACGCGTCGGTGGCGCCACGTATAACGCGGGCATGGCTGCCGGTCCGATCAAGGCCGATGGGACCGCGTCCGATCCCAACGATCCCCTGAACCGCATCTTCAAAATCCGCAAGGTCGACCAGGCCGGCTACGAACAGCTGCAGTTGGACGAACCGGCGTACAGTGCACAGATGGTCGAGGATTACGAGGAATGGCCGACGCAGCTCGGCGCCCCGTGGGTGGACAAGAACGGCAACGGCGTCTACGAGCCGGACTTCGCCGAATTCATCGCTGTGGGCTACGACGACTGTCTTTCCGACACGCCGCTGCTCCCGGGTGACGAGACCATCTATTTTATTTCCAATGACCTCGACTCCCGCCGTGTCCGTGATCTTTATGGATCGACGCCCATCGGTATCGAACTGCATACGCTGGTGTGGGCATACAGCCAGACCGGTCCGCTTGCGAACATGGTTTTCACCAAGTACACGGTCATCAACAAGGGTCTCAACGACCTGACGAACGCATATTTTGCCAAGTGGTCGGATCCTGATCTCGGCGACGCCTTCGACGACTTCGTCGGTATCGACACCACGCTGAGCCTCGGCTACGTGTACAACGGACTCGCCAAGGACGAAGTGTACGGCATTCCGCCTGCGGCGGGCTACGACTTCTTCCAGGGACCGATCGTGGAAAGCGCCGGCGACTCGGCCGTGTACAACTTTGGCTATCGCCAGGGTTACACGAACCTCCCGGTTTCCACCTTCGCGTTCTACATCAACGGCAGCTCGATTTACCGCGATCCGTATCTCAAGCAGCCGGTTGGTTCGACGCACATGTACAACTATCTGCTCGGACGCCTCTGGACTGGCCGCGCCTACGTCGACCCGACGACGGGCAACGAGGTCACGGTCTGCCTGGCCGGCGATCCCATCACGGGTGAAGGCTGGGTGGACGGTATCATCAGCAGCCCGGGCGACCGCCGCTTCCTGATGACCGCTGGTCCCTTCACACTGGCCGTGGGCGACACGCAGGAAGTCGTCGTTTCCTCGATCGTGGCGCAGGGCTCCGACCGCCTGAGCAGCCTGAAGGTGCTCAAGTTCTACGACAAGTTCGCACAGCTCGCTTTCGATAATAATTTCGACCTTCCGAAGGCGCCACCTTCGCCGAATGTCAACGTGTCACTGCTCAACAAGCGCGTCATCCTGCAGTGGGGCGATCCCGCGCAGGTGAAGAAGATTGAAGGCCACTTCGATCGAGGCTTCGAGTTCCAGGGCTACAATGTTTACCAGTTCCCGACTTCCAGCTCGACGCTGGACGACGGTATTCGCCTGGCGACCTATGACATCTCCGACGGTGTCGCGGTGATTTTCGATGAAATCATCGACGAGACGACGGGTATCGTGCTCGAGATGCCGCGGCAGTTCGGCAACGACGGTGGTGTGCAGCGTCTGTACGATGTGACGACCGACGTGCTCACCGACCGTCCGCTGGTCAACAATCAGCCGTATTACTTCGCTGTGACATCATACGCATACAATTCCGATCCCGAGGCCTCGCCTCGCCAGCTCGAGTCGACGCCGAGGATCATCACGGTGCGTCCCCAGACCACGGATCCCGGCTGGCGCTTCACCGACGAGGAAGACGACCACGTGCCTGTCAGCCATGTCATGGGCAACTCCGCCGGCTTTGTCGAAGTCGTCGTGACCGATCCGTTGGAACTGACCGGTGACAGCTACGAGGTGAGCTTCAAGTCCCTCGGACAGGTCGAGACAGAGTACGATCACGACCTGGACGGCTTTGCGGACGAAACCCTGATCGTGGACAATTATTCCAGCTGGTCTCTGAACAACATCACCAAGAACCAGCTGCTGATCGACGGCAGTCCGGACATGGAAGGCCTTGAGAAAGAGTTCTACGTTCTGGACGGCTTCAAAATCGGCGTGAGCGGCACGGGCTTCTACCGCCAGTTCAACGAGGACGGTTTTGATGCCGGTGAGCCCAAGGAAAACCATGACGAAATCCTGCTCCGCGAGTGGGATGGCGGTCCCGAGGTCTTCGAGGCGTATGAGAGCACGAAGGGCGAGGGCGGCTACAGCTGGCAGCTGGGCTACACCTCCAGTACGCTCGGCAGCCGTCCGGGACAGTTCGGTTCCAGCATCAAGGGCTATGACGTGAAGAAAGTGGTGGAAATCCGCTTTGACACCACGGCGAAGTCCAAGGGCTACATGTACATGCGCGGAGCCCGTCCGAATTACGGATACCAGGGCTACTTCGAGTCCCCGATCCAGGTCTGGGACGTGAGCGATCCTGATCCCGCGAACCATGCGCAGCTGTCCTATGCATGGATCGAGCAGGCCAACCGTCCGGGCAACAACCGGAAGTACGACCCGACCGGTGACGTCAATGACCGTGAGATGCTCTTCATCCTCGACGAGGCTTACAGTGACACGCCGAATCCGGCCTACGCCGATCCCGATTTCTCCATCCAGGAGAGCGGGAACACCATGCCCATCATGTACTGGGGCTGGTACCTCCTCAAGGCGCAGTACATCGGTGTCCAGCAGGCCTGGCGCAACGGTGACCTGTACCGCATCACTCCGAAGGTGCCTTTCAGCTCCGAGGATCGCTTCACGTTCACGACGTTCAAGTCCACGTACAGCGAATCCCTCGCCAAGGAAGACATCACTTCAATCAACGTATTCCCGAATCCGTATTACGGATCGAACAAGCGCGAAAGCAACAAGTATCAGCGTTTTGTCACCTTCAATCATCTGCCGCCGCGCGCGAATTTCAAGATCTACACGGTTTCCGGTGTCCTCGTCGCATCGTTCCAGAAGCCTGACGACGGCACGCAGTATGCCACCTGGGATCTGCAGAACGACAACGGACTCCCCGTGGCAAGCGGACTGTACTATGTCCACGTTGAAATGCCTGATCTCGGCGTCGAGAGAATTCTCAAACTCGCCGTGATCACGGAAACCCAGTTCCTCGATCGCATTTGATCCCGGGACACAGCATCTTGAAAATGATTATGAAAGTGAAAGAACGTAATAAAGGAGTAACTCACATGCGCATCAGTCCCAGATATCTTGTCGCGGCGCTGTTCATGGCGTTGGCCCTGATGGCATCCGAGGCTGTTGCCGGCGGCGGTAACAAGGAAGGTACAGCGGCTGCGGACCAGCTGCTCATCCCTGTTGGAGCCAAGGGTATCGCTCTCGGCGCTGCCTATACGGCCGGCATCACGGGCGTCGAGGCGATCTACTACAACCCCGCTGGCCTCTCCGGATCCCGCCACGGTGTCGAAGTCATGTTCTCGCAGATGAACGGGCTCGACAACGACGGCATCAGCTATTTCGGTGTCGGCAGCAACTTCGCGGGCTTTGGCCACGTGGCCTTTTCCGTGAAAGCCTTCTCCTTCGGAGACATCGAAATCACTGACGAGCGCCAGCCCGACGGCACCGGCGCCGTGTTTTCCCCGACCTTCATCACTCTCGGGCTCACCTATTCCCGTGCACTCACCGACCGCATCCGCGCCGGTGTGACGGCGAACCTGGTATCCGAAGAGCTTGACCGCGTTTCCGCCTCCGGCTTCGCCTTCGACGTCGGTGTGCAGTACGCCGGACTCGCCGGTGTGGACGGTCTCGAGCTCGGTGTGACCCTGCGTCACCTCGGCGGCAATATGAAGTACGACGGCTCGGGCCTGCTTCGCCTGGTCGACGAGATCGACGCAGATCGCACTGCGCAGCTGCTGAAGATCGAATCGGCGGGTTTCCAGCTTCCGACATCGCTGGAAATCGGCATGGCCTATCGCACGAGCTTCCAGGAGCTGCATGACCTCGCCGTCATGACATCCTTCGAGAACAACAACTTCCTGACCGATCAGTATCGCATCGGCGTCGAATACACGTTCGACAAAATGCTCTCCCTCCGCGGCTCGGTACCCATCACGGGCAACGATAAGACGGACTTCGCCAATGAAGCGGGCTACATCTACGGTCCCGCCTTCGGTGTCGGTCTGCAGCAGTGGGCGGGCGACGCGAAACTGTACCTCGATTACGCCTACCGCACCCGCGAGGTGTTCGACGGTCAGCATGTATTCACCCTGAAGGTCGGGTTCTAAAAACCCTTTTCCTTCTGCTACATCGTTTCCCCCCGCAGTGTCACGCACGCTGCGGGGGGTACTTTTTTAATTGCAGATTGCAGATGTCAGATTGCAGATGTCAGATTGCAGATGTCAGATGGCAGATCCTGTGTGGCTAGTTTCCCAGCGCATTTGATATTTGTAATTTGTAATCTGCAATCAAGGCGGGACATACAGCATGCGTTTGGCAACACTATTCATTCTGTGTTTACTCACAAGCACTGCGTGGTCACAGCCCAATGACGAGGCGGTGATCGCGACGGTGGGGGATGATGTGATCACGGTGGGGGAATTCCGCGGGCGATACGCACTGACGGTGTTCCCGTACAAGGACCAGGAACGGCTCACGCCCGTGGTGATGCGGCAGTTCCTGTATTCGCTCATCGCGGAACGTCTGCTTGCGCAGGAGGCACGCAGGAACGGATACGACGCAGAGGATCGATTCCGCCGCAACCTGCGCCTTGCCGAGGAAATGTTCGTGCGCGACCGGCTGTTTCGTGACAGCGTCCGCGCGCATGTGCGGGTGTCCGGTGAGGAGGTACGGCAGCGGTATATCGACGAGCAGCGTTCCGTGCAGTACGACTTCCTCCGCTTTCCCGACGAGGAGCGCGTGCGAAACCTGCACCGAATCTACCTCAGCGGAGTGCCCTTCGATACGCTGCTGGCCGCGCAGCGGCGTCAGACGCCACCGGGAGAGCCAGAGCGGCCTGTGCAGGTGGAAGCAAAGCTGAACGCACGGATCGACACGCTGTGTGACGGCTGCGTTTCGCTTCCGCTGCAAGGGGATGACGGATGGTACCTGGTGCGTCGGCGCGCTCCTTTCACGGAGCTGCCCGATCCGCATGATTTCGAAAAGAATTACAAGCGCATCGAGAGTGAACTGCGTACGGAACAAGAGTCTGCCGCGGCGGTGGACTTCGTGCGCCGGCTGTGGAAGGGGAGAGAGGCGAAGATCGAGGAGGAATTTTACCGTGGCATCGGCGCGGCGATGCGCGACGAGTACCGCAGGCAGCGGCTTGAAGGCAGGGATATGCTGTCCGCGCCCACCGCACTGTTCGATTCCCTGCGCAGTCTCTGGGCGCTTCGACTTGATGCGCCGTTTGCCCGCGTGGACGATGACGTGCTGACCGTGGGAGAGGCCCTGGATCGTCTCCCGGCCCTGGACCTGCGCCTGCAGCGTGAGGATGCGCAGAATGCGGCACTGCTGTACCGGGAACGCGTGCGGGACATGCTGGACCGCTTCGTGGTCACGCGCGAGGGATATGAAGCCGAACTGCACAGGAGCGACGAAGTGCGGCGGGAGGTTGCGATGTGGGCCGCCAACGGACTCGCGCAGACCGTGCCCGAACTGCTGCTCGAGCAGTTCATCGCACAGGATGACAGCCTCTGGCAGCTCTACGCTGCGCATCGTGATATCTTCGGTCCCCCGGTGGAAGTCCGCATCATTGAAACGTTCACCCGGGACTCGGTGCGCAGCGCAGACGCCGCAAAGTCATTCGCCGACGGTGACGCGCTGGAAAGCGTCGCGATGCGGCTGCGCGGGGAGGGAGAGGATGCCGCCCGCAACGGGGTCAGCGACTGGTTTCCAGTCACAGCGCGGGGCGAAATCGGCCGACGGGCGTTCGGCATGCGCATCGCGGATGTGGCCGGCCCTTTTCCCGACCGTGAGGGATGGACGTTCTTCCAGCTGCGCGACCGACGCTACCCGGGCATGAAGCTTCCCGGCTGGCAGGCGCTGCGTGACAGTCTCTCGCATACCATCGCGGAAAGCGTCATGCGCGCACGTACCGACCGCCTCCTTCGCCGGCTGGCAGGGCGGGCGAGAATTACGGTTGATGCCGATCTCATCGACGCGATCGAGCTGCCCGCCGCCCAGATGCACACAGTGCGTATCCTGGGGTTTGGCGGACGCATTCCGGCCATGCCGGCCGTCATGCCGCTGTACGAGGCTGTCATGGAAGGGATGATGGACGCGGGGGTGCCTGTTCCCTGATGTGATGGCATAAAAAAAAAGGAAGTCCGAAGACTTCCTTTTCTGTTCGTCGGGGCGAGAAGATTTGAACTTCCGACCTCTCGGTCCCGAACCGAGCGCTCTACCGGGCTGAGCCACGCCCCGAACAAAGTAGTATCAAATGTAGCATCTTCACCGCTAAAAAGCAAGAACGAAAGCAACGCGGCGTGTGATTTTCAGTAATTTCCTACGCGTCCGCGGAGGGAGCGATACAGCATCTCGCGTGCGCGGAAGATATGTGCCTTGACCGTGCCGAGGGGGAGGTCGAGCTCCTCGGCGATTTCCTCGTAGCTTTTCTCCTCCTGGTGACGCATGACGATGACGACGCGATATTTCTCGGGCAGCTGGTCGATGGCGTGCTGAATCGTGTTCGTCTGCTGATTCTGCAGGATGCCGGAATCGGGGATATGCGAGTCGTCCGGAATTTCATACTGCTGGTCACCGTCCTCCGAATGCAGCGGACGGTCGATGGAGAAGGTTTTGAGCTTGCGCTTGCGGAGGTAGTCGATGCAGTTGTTCGTGGCAATTTTGTACAGCCACGTGGAGAAGGCGAACTCGTCGTTGAAGGAGGAAAGGCTGTTGAACGCCTTGATGAACGCTTCCTGGGTCAGGTCTTCTACATCTTCATTATTGCCCACCATGCGGACAATGAGGTGGTAGATCGCCTTGTGATACTTGGCCATCAGGCGCTTGAACGCGTCCTGTTTGCCCGCGATCGCGTTGGCAATGAGCTCCCTGTCCTCGATGCGCGAATGTTCGCGACGTTCTTCCGGTGTCTGATACATAGATCCAGGCGTTTTTTATCACTGCAATCTACGGTTTCAGGGCGGGAAATCAAACCGGGACAGGGTATTTCAGACATGCATATCTTGGAGATGGGGGGGCATTTTCCTACTTTGCAGGACCTGTAAAACCGCCTCAGAAAGCACTTTATATGCCTTCCATACACGTTCTTTTCATCGGTGACATCGTCGGGAATGCCGGCATGGACGCCGTGCGCATGTTTCTTCCTTCTCTGCGGCAGAAGCACCGGCTCGACTGCATCATCGCCAACGGGGAGAACGCGATGGAGGGTAAGAGCATCAGTCAGCCGCAGCTGCAGGAGCTGTACGATCTCGGCGTGCACGTCGTAACGTCGGGCAACCATATCTGGGAGAAATGGCACATACAGAAACTGCTTGCCAACGAGCAGAATCTGCTGCGTCCGGTCAACTATCCCCGGGACAACACGGGCCGCGGATTCACGACGGTGGACATCGGCGCGGGCGGCACGGTCGGC
>CAJXSA010000001.1 GCA_913060595.1 uncultured Ignavibacteria bacterium | reverse complement strand
CCCAGCGCAACGTGGTACTCATTCCTTCATCCGCACACGGCACCAATCCCGCCAGCGCGGTCATGGCCGGAGCGCGCGTGGTGATCGTCGCCTGCGACGAGCACGGAAACATCGATGTCGACGATCTCCGCGCCAAGGCGGAAGAGCATGCCGAAACGCTGTCCGCTCTTATGGTGACGTATCCCTCGACGCACGGTGTGTTCGAGGAAAGCATCACCGAGATCTGCGAGATTGTGCACGCGCACGGGGGACAGGTGTACATGGACGGCGCGAACCTCAACGCGCAGCTGGGACTGACGAGCCCGGGCATCATCGGTGCGGACGTCTGCCATCTCAACCTGCACAAAACCTTCGCCATCCCGCACGGCGGCGGCGGTCCGGGCATGGGCCCCATCTCCGTCGCATCGCACCTGGCGCCTTTCCTTCCGGGCCATGTCATCACATCCACAGGCGGCACGCAGCACATTCCCGCCGTGTCTTCCGCCGCGTGGGGCAGCGCGAGCATCCTGCCGATTTCCTACGGCTACATCAAGATGCTCGGCGGCAGCGGACTGACCGAGTCCACGAAATTCGCCATCCTCAACGCCAATTACCTCAAGAAGCGGCTCGAGGCTGACTACAAAATCCTCTACTCCGGCAAGAACGGCAGTGTCGCGCACGAGTTCATCGTGGATCTGCGCCCGTTCAAGGACCACGGCATCGAGGCGGAGGACGTCGCCAAACGTCTCATCGATTATGGATTCCACGCCCCGACGCTCGCATTCCCCGTCGCCGGGACGCTCATGATCGAACCGACCGAAAGCGAATCCCGTGCGGAACTCGATCGTCTGGCGGATGCCCTGCTCGAGATCCGACGCGAGATACAGGAAGTGATCGACGGCAAGGTGGACGCCGCGCACAGTGTGCTGCACAACGCGCCGCACACCGCGGCGGAGGCCACGGCGGACAGCTGGGACCATCCGTATACACGCGCGCAGGCGGTGTACCCGCTTCCGTTCGTGCAGGAGCGCAAGTACTGGTCCCCCGTCGCCCGCATCGACAATTCCTACGGCGACCGTCACATCATGTGCTCCTGTCCGCCGATCGAAGCATACGCCGACGACGCCGAGAACTGAGCGGCGCTCGCGCAGGAACACACGCAGTTGTGCGTACCTTCACCACCCGGATGCATCCATGCGTCCGGGTGGTTTTTTTGCAGGGCGGCACCGCTTCATCGGACATTGTTTTTCTGGGCATGTGTCCGTAACATACCGCGAGCCGCGAGACCAGCGGCACCATGTCATGCCTGTTGAAGAGGATTTCCATGCGCTTCCTGCCACTCGTTCTTCTCATCCTGTTTGCTGCCGGCTGCGGCAGCGCACCTGTCCGCCCCGCATTCACAGACTTCCTCGAAATCCGTGAACTGCAGAACGATGACCCTCTCGCATCCCGCTTCGTCTCGAATGACGGAGAGGAATATCGTCTTGACGATCCGGTGCTTTCCGGCAAGCATATCTCCCGCTTCCAGGTCAAACCCGGGACAGGCGACATGTACGATCTGCACCTGACGCTGACCGGGGCGATGGAAGCGCGATGGCGCCGCTTCGCGCGCTCGCGCGGACGGCAGGCGGCGCTGCTGGTCGACGGCAGGGTCTGCTGCGTCTTCACCGTGCCTGATCCCGGCGCACCGAAAGAAGGATCGGTCCTCATCGTCACCATCCCGGATGTCGCAGAGACACAGGAAGAAGCAGAAGAAATGGAACGCTTCTTCGAAGAGAACAAGACGAGCCCCAAAAAGGACAGCCGCGAATGAACACTTCGACACGTGTTCTGCTCTGGAGCGTCCTCACACTCGTCCTGCTCTTTTCCGTCTGGCATTTCTGGCCGTCTCCGGTGATGGAGTGGGAAAAAGGTGTCCTCTGCCCCGCAATCCCCGTACAGACCTCTCCCTCGCGCAGCAGTCCCTGGCTGCACGGCGATTTCATGATCACCGCCCTCGCGGATTATGACATTCGCGCACGCGTACTGAGCCGCGAGGAGTACGGCAGCGGCAAGGAGAGCGACATCTCCCCGGTGGACTTCGCCCTGGGCTGGGGCCGCATGTCCGACAGCTTCGTGCTCGAGAAGCTGGACATCTCCCAGGGACATCGGTGGTATAAATGGAAGCCCAAAGGCCTGATGCCCATCCCGCGCAAGGAGATCGAGGAAAGCAGCGCGAACGTGCATATCCTGCCCGCCAATGACGCCGTGTGGGACACTATCGACGACGTGTACGAAGGCAGTGTCGTGCACATGACCGGCTATCTCGTGAAGGTGACCAGCGACGGCGGCTGGCACTGGGTGTCCTCCACCCGCCGCAACGACACCGGCGACGGCGCCTGCGAAGTGTTCTGGGTGGAATCGCTCACCGTGGAGAACCCGGAGTCCTGAAAGACCTTCCCACTTTCACACACGAGCTGCATACAACACTCACGTTCTGCTCACAGCACCATTGTAGTTTCCATGCTGAATTCCCGGCGGTTCCATTGCCGCCGGCACGAGGACAACATGGAGCACATCATGTGGGAAAACGGAAGCGCCGTGCTGAAGCGGACGGACAGCAGCACCTATCACGAGAGCATGCAGCGGCTCGCCGTGGCGAGTGAGCGGATCATCAGGAAATACTACCGTTCCGCGATGCCGGTCGACATGAAATCCGACCATTCTCCGGTCACCGACGCGGATCGCGAGACCGAAGCGACCATGCGGGAACTCCTTATGCAGGAATACCCGGACCATGGCATTCTCGGGGAGGAATACGGACCGTACCAGGAGCACGCACGATATCAGTGGGTTCTCGACCCCATCGACGGAACCAAATCCTTCATCAGCGGGATGCCGCTGTTCGGCACACTCATCGCGCTCTGCGACCGCGGGACGCCGATCATGGGATGCATCAATCTCCCCATACTCGGACTCCGCTTCATAGGGACTGCGAAAGAAACACGAATGAACGGTCAGCCGGTGCGCATGCGCACGCCCACATCCGTTCATGAGGCCACACTGCTCGTCACCGACCATACGGATGTGTGGCGCCACAAGGATGGAAAGCTCTTTGACCGGCTCGCCGCCCGCGTCGGTGTGTTTCGTAGCTGGGGCGACTGCTACGGCTACACGATGCTCGCGTCCGGATACGCAGACATCATGGCGGATCCCGTTCTCAAACCCTGGGACATGCTTCCCATCATTCCGGTGATCCAGGGTGCAGGAGGAATGATCACATCCTGGGAAGGTGGCGATCCGCTTCAGTCAAACTCTCTTGTCGCGTCACATCCGGATGTGCATTCTGATATCATTTCTCTTCTGAACCGGCCGCCCGCGACAGAAGAACATTGTTAGCATCCGGTTTCCTTTCCTCTACGCGTTTCTCATGCGGCGTTAACGGAGTCAAAACATCGGACAGGTAGGTTTACGGAATGACACTCCGCCCTGCCATACGAACGTTCCTGGTGCATGTGCTCCGGGCTGCAGCAATGCTGCTCCTGATGTATTTTTTGTACCGGCAGTTCGCCACGCTGGATATAGTGCACGTCCAGCGTCTGCTGTTCGGCATGGGGGCTGCGGCAGCGCTGATCATGCTTCCGTATGCAAGTGTGATTGCACTTGATGCGGCGGGCTGGCGTGGTTGCATGCCGCCGTCCCGGCGCCGTCTCTCCCTGGCTGGCCTTTCAGCAATACGCCTCTCCACCGATGCGGTCATGAATACCGTACCTGCCGGTGTCGCCATCGCGGAAACCCTCCGCCCGCTGCTTCTCCAAAAGCATTTCGGATTGCGAACCGGGGAGGCAGTCGCCTCAACCATGCTTGCGAAAATCAACATGGCTGTCATGCAGATGGTCTTCGTTATTTGCGCCGTTCTGCTGCTGACACTGCAGGAAGGTCCACGCGCAGAACTCGGCATCCTTGCGACGGCCCACGGACAGGCGATTATCATCGGCGTATCCGTCGTGTTTCTGCTCTTCCTTCTCCTGCCCTACGCTGGAGTACGACTGGAAAGAATCTCGAAACTGCTGCAGACCCTCCCTCTGCCTCCGCTGCAGCGACTTCTCACGCGCGTGCACGGGGCGCTGTGTGATATTGACACGGAAATCGCAGGATTTGTCCGAGGCTCCCGCGCACAGCTCGCATCCGTCCTCGGCATTTTCCTGATCAGCTGGATGATGATGGCCGTCGAAACCTGGCTCATTTTTTTCCTTCTTGGACACGAACTCAGCCTCGCGCAGGCGGTGGTACTGGAAGGACTGCTTTCCGCAATCAAACTCGTGTTTTTCTTCATTCCTTCCGGACTCGGCGCCCAGGAGCTGGGCATCCCGGCGATACTTGGCGTTTTCGGGATTCCCGAAGTCGCAGCCGTGGCTGCGGCTTTCATCATACTGCGCCGCGGGAAAGAACTCACATGGTCTGCGACCGGTTTGGCACTGTTCGGTGCGCTCGGCGTCAATCCGTTCCGGCCTGCACTACGCAAAACCTGACGATTCATACTATGCCCAGCATACTCTTCATATGCGGTTCTTTGAACCAGACCTCCCAGATGCACCAGATCGCGGCGCAACTGCCGGAGATGGATTGCCACTTCACGCCCTACTACGGGGACAGCCTCATTCGCTGGCTCAGCCGGCACGGCTTCCTTGAGTTCACAATTCTCGGACAGAAGCTCAGCACCCGGGCGATGGACTACTGCCGCGCACACGGACTTTCCATCGATCGCTACGGGACGTCCCATGACTATGACCTCGTCGTCACCTGCCAGGACCTGATCGTTCCCAAAAACATCCGCGGGAAGAAGATGGTCCTGGTGCAGGAAGGAATGACCGATCCTGAGGGTTTCGCGTATTACCTCGTCCGGCACCTTCGCCTCCCACGCTATCTCGCGAGCACATCGACGACGGGACTCAGCGACCAGTACAACTACTTCTGTGTGGCAAGCGAGGGATATCGCGATTTGTTCATTGAAAAAGGCGTGCGACCTGAGAAACTGGTTGTAACCGGCATCCCGAATTTCGACAACTGTGTGACATACCGTGACAACGACTTTCCGCATCGGAACTTTGTTCTGGTCGCGACCAGCGACTCGCGTGAGACATTCCGCTATGAGAACCGGCGGAAGTTCATTCGTGAATGTCTCGAAACAGCCGGGGATCGCATGTTGATTTTCAAACTCCATCCCAACGAGGACGTCGAGCGTGCAACAGCAGAAATCCGGGAGGAGGCACCGGACGCACTGGTGTACGCAGACGGTGATATCCATCACATGATCGCGAACTGCGATGTGCTCATCACGCGCTATTCGAGTGTGGTGTATGTCGGTCTCGCCCTCGGCAAGAAAGTGTACTCCGCATTTGATCTGGAAACGCTCAAGCGGCAGACACCGATACAGAATGGCGGAAGCTCCGCGCGACACATTGCGGTTGTGTGCAGACGACTGCTCAATGAGAACCGCACGGATACGCTTCGCGGACGATTCGCGGCACACGCTGCCCGCCGTCTGCACCGGAAGCAGAACGCCGCCGCGCCGACAACAGATGAAGGAGCGTAGCAGGATGAACATCGTCACTATTGTGCAGGCGCGCACAGGAAGCTCACGGCTCGCGGGGAAGGTCCTGCTGCCACTCTGCGGAAGGCCGCTGCTGCAGCGAATGGTCGAGCGGATTCGGCTCGCGCGCACACCGATGACCGTCGTGGTGGCTACGACGACGGAGCCGGAGGACACCGATATCCGCATCCTCTGCAATCAGCTTCGCATACCATGCTACAGCGGTGATGCATTCGATCTTCTCGATCGCCATTACCGGGCCGCCCTGCTCTATGATGCGGACATCGTCGTCAAGATCCCTTCTGACTGTCCGCTGATCGACCCGGGGGTCATCGACCGGGTGCTCTCCACGTATATCACTGCAGGCGGATCCCGGGATTTTGTAAGCAATCTGCACCCGGCAAGCTGGCCCGACGGCAACGACGTGGAGGTCATGTCCATCGCAACCCTGCAGGAAGCATGGAAGGAGGCGACGCTACCGATGGAGCGTGAGCACACGACCCCGTTCATCTGGGAACGGCCGGAGCGCTTCCGCATAGAAAATGTCACCTGGGAAACCGGGGAGAATTACTCGATGTCACATCGATGGACCATCGACTATCCCGAGGATTACCAGTTCATTCGCACCGTGTACGATGCGCTGTATGCATCCACCGGGGGACGGTTCGGACTGCACGATATACTCGCGCTGCTACGGCAGCGCCCCGACATCATGAACATCAACAAAACGTACGCCGGCGTCAACTGGTATCGCAATCATCTTGATCAGCTGCGAACCGTCGATACGCGTCACACGCGCATGCCCGGTCATGCCGCTTCACATGCGGAGAACGGAACCCTCACCACTACGCGGGAAAACATATGACAGACACCGAACGACTGGACCTGCAGCAGCGCGCTCTGCGCGTCCGTGAACATATCATCAGAATGGCAACGGACGGAGGCTGCTTCATTGGTGCCTCGCTCTCATGCACCGACCTGATCGTCTACCTCTATAGTGAGGTATTGCGTATCGCACCCGATCGCACGACGGACGAGGACCGCGATTTTTTCTTCCTCTCCAAGGGACATGACGTTCCCTCCGTGTACGGTACGCTCGTGGAACTCGGCTTTATGGACAAAGCGCGCCTGGGCAATCACCTCAAAACGAACGATTCGCTGTACTGGCATCCGAATACCAGCATACCGGGTATCGAGTTTCATTCGGGATCCCTCGGCCATCTGCTCTCTGTCGGCATCGGGGTCGCTCTCGACTCACGGCTGCGCAAATCGAAAAACCGTGTATTCGTCGTCCTCGGAGACGGGGAATTGAACGAGGGATCCATCTGGGAGGGCTGCCTGGTTGCCGGCGCACACAGGCTGGACAACCTTGTCGCCATTGTCGATCGCAATGCGTTCCAGGCCAACATGCGCACGGAGGATCTCATCCCGCTCGAGCCACTCGAAGCGAAATTTGCGGCATTCGGCTGGGCTGTGCGACGCATCGACGGACACAGTTTCGAAAGCATGGAATCGGCATTGAGCGAGGTCCCCTTCGAGAAGGGAAAGCCCAACATGATTATCGCAGATACGGTGCGGGGAAAAGGTCTGCCCAGCATTGAAGAACGCGCGGATCGCTGGTTTGTCAATTTCACCGCGGATGAAGTCGACATGCTGCTCGACGAACTCCACGGTATCAACCAGGCCACGCTCACCTCCGAACAACTGTACGTCCGCTGATTCCAACTGTCGCACCTATGCAGGCTATTTCAACATGACATACGAAGATCTCCTGAAGCAGCTCACTGAAGAAGACGACCGCATTGTCGTCATGACGGCCGAAAACCGGGCCGCGATTCGTCGTCTGCCTTCCATGATCGGTGACCGCTTCATCGATGTCGGCATCAGCGAAATGACGCTCATTGGTTCTGCTGCCGGCATGGCGCTCCGCGGCCGCATCCCCGTCGTGCACGCGCTCGCGACCTTCCTGACCATGCGCGCGTTTGAGTTCATTCGCACCGATGTGGGCATACCGCATCTGCCCGTCAAGCTGGTCGGCGCGGTTCCGGGATTCCTCTCGGACGGAAACGGTCCCACACATCAGGCGATAGAGGATATCGCGCTGATGCGCGGCATTCCCGGCATGCAGGTCTTTGCGCCAGCGGACAATGACGACATGCTCGCCGCACTGCCCCATATTCTCCGTTCGCCGCATCCCGCATATCTGCGCTTCAACGCACTTCCCGCATGCGTGTCACATGCCCCGTTTCAGCCCGGCAAGGCCGAAGTCCTTGGTGAAGGAAACGATGTCGCCATACTCACGTACGGCTTCCGGCTGCGCGAAGACGGCATCCACGCCCGCGTGATCAACCTGCGCAGCCTGGTTCCGTTGGACGAGGATGCGGTGCTGACCGCGATCGCGGAATGCGCCCTCACCGTCACGGTGGAAGATCACTTCCTGACCGGCGGCCTCTACTCCATCCTTGCAGAGCTTCTCCTGCGCCACGGGCAGCGTGCATCCGTACTCCCCATCGCACTCGACGGGCGATGGTTCAAACCTGCCACACTCGATCGCGTCCTGGAGTTCGAAGGATTCACCGGCGCCCATCTGTATCAGCGCATCTCGACAACGATGAACGACGGAACATCGCACCGACCGGTGCACGAAACAGTTTCGACACTTTTTAAAACGTATCTCTGAAATCCCATGCCCAACACCATCGCGTTCAACAGCAGCTATCCTTCCATCGAGGAATCCGACGCATTGTACGCACGTGCGCTCGACCTGATTCCCGCTCAGACACAAACGCTTGCGAAAGGCCCGGGACAGTACGTCCGAGGCGTCGCGCCGAAATTCGCCGACCATGCAATCGGCGCACATCTGTATGACGTCGACGGAAACGCCTTCATCGACTACAACATGGGAATTGGTCCCATTTCCCTGGGATACGCATATGAAGCCGTGGATTCGGCGATACGGGAGCAGCTCGCACGCGGGATTACCTATTCACTCGTTCACCCGCTGGAAGTGGAACTCGCGGAGATGCTTCGTGACATCATTCCGAACGCGGAGATGGTCCGATATTCCAAATCCGGCAACGACGTTACGTCCGCCGCCGTGCGACTGGCGCGTGCCTACACCGGCCGCGACACCGTTCTCTGCTGCGGCTATCACGGCTGGCATGACTGGTACATCTCGACCACGGACAGAAATCGTGGAATTCCCTCCGCGGTGCAGAACCTGACCTACACGGTCGCCTACAACGACATTCAGTCGGTGATAGACTCCCTCGACGAGGACACGGCATGCGTCATTCTCGAACCCGTCGTCTTTGATCCGCCGGAGAAGAATTTTCTGCACGAGCTGAAAGACGCATGTGAGCGGAACGGGACGCTGCTGATCTTCGATGAGATGTGGACCGGTTTCCGGCTCGCCCTCGGGGGTGCGCAGGAGTATTTCGGGATCAAAGCCGACCTCGCCTGCTTCTCCAAAGCGATCGCGAACGGGATGCCGCTCTCGGTCCTGACGGGCCGTCGTGACATCATGCAGCTCTGCGCTGAGGATGTGTTCTTCTACACGACATTCGGCGGAGAGGCGCTCTCCCTGGCTGCGGCCAAAGCAACCATCACCGAGATGCGGGAGAAGAACGTGCAGGAACACTTCTTCCAGCTTGGAACCCGGCTGCGGGACGGGCTGAATGCCATCACCGCGGAACTCGGCATGCCCGGCGTGCAATGCAAGGGCTTCCCGCCGCGCACGATCGTGACCTTCGATCCCGCCACGGCGAATCCGCTCCTTCAGAAATCCTTCGTTCAGCAGGAAATGATCAAGCGGGGCATACTCTGGTCCGGCTTCCACACCATCAGCTACAGCCATACGGAAGCGGATATCGAATATACGCTGAGAGCGTACCGCGAGGTGCTGCCGCTCCTGCGCAGCGCCCTGGCCAATGACAGCCTTGACGCGGAGCTTCGCGGAGAGCCGGTGGAACCGGTATTTCGCCGCACCAGCAATTTCCACACGAAGGCGCGCCGCAGCAAATAGTGCGTTCACTTACTGGCAGACGCCCATGATCACTCGTATCGCTCATGAAGCACACAGACAACGCGATCAGCTGCTGCAGTCACCCGCGCAGCAGACACTGATCCGGCCATACCGGCTTCGCTGTCTCACGATCAACACACACAGAGGACAGGGTCCCAAGCTTCCGTTTCTGCTCTCGAAAGCAACCGAAGAGGAGGGGCAGCGTATCGAACTCATGCACGAGACCCGTGCCTATGCCTATTTCATCTCCGACTGGCTCAACAAACACCGTGAGCACTATGATGTGGTCGCACTCCAGGAAGTGTTCAACGGCATCCTCGGAGTGAGCGAAAAAATCGTGGGCAAATACCGACAGAGGGATCATTATCGCGTCCTCAGCGGCTTTGCCTCGCTCGTTGAACACGGTGTCGGATTCGCTGGCTTCCGCTATCAGAATCTCATGCTGAGCCAGCTCCCGAAGCTGACCGAGCACGCCTACAACAGCGTTCTTCCGGGCAAGGTATTCTTTCTCGCCTCCTGCGGGTTTTCTCTCGCCCCGTTTCTGCTCAAGGACACCATCATTTGGATCGGCAACACGCATCTGCATGCCTACAATCCCCAGGCCCGCATGCGGCAGGCACGTTCGATCGCGGACGTAGTGAGAAAGCTCGGCGACGTGCCCATCGTGTTCATGGGCGATTTCAATACCGTGCCTCCTGGCATGCGCACGGAGAAGTTCGGGGAAGGCGATATCGATCGCTACAACTACGAGGATGATCAAACCCTGACCGTCCTCGAAGATGCCGGCCTGCGCACTGTTCCGCATGATGAAGCGCTGCGCTGCTACACATATCCGACAGGCCTGCCGAATCGCACACTCGACTACATCATGTTCAGCCGGCACTGGCACGTGCACAACTACGGAGTACTGCACGATTTCACGCTCTCCGATCACTATCCCGTGCAGGCGGAACTGGAACTCAATATTCGAAACAACTGATCCCTGCCATGAACCTGTATTCTCTCGAAGGAAAAAACGCGGTGGTGACCGGAGCGCTCGGCCTCATCGGACGAGAGCACTGCCGCGCACTGGCCGGCGCCGGAGCCGGTGTCGTCGTCACCGATCTCGATGACGCCGCATGCAGGCAGTTCGCCGCCCAGCTGCGCGAAGAAAGCGGCGTCTCCGCCATCGGAATCGGCGCGGATATCACCGACGCAGCAACGGTCAGCAGACTCGCAGAAGAAACGCTGCAGCACATGGACGGAATCCACATCCTGGTGAACAACGCGGCGATCAACGACATGGTGGAAGATCCGGTATCTGCAGTCGAAGCGAGCCGATTCGAAAACTACCCAATCGATCTCTGGCGCAAATGCCTCGACGTCAATGTCACCGGGACTTTCCTCTGCAGCCAGGTGTTCGGCCGGCACATGGCAGAACAGGGACGGGGCAGCATCGTCAACATCGCGTCAACGTACGGCATCGTGGGCCCCGATCAGTCGCTGTATCGCGACGAATCGGGACAACAGACATTTTACAAATCCGCGGTCTACCCGACCGCCAAGGGAGCCATCATCAACTTCACGCGATTTCTCGCTGCATACTGGGGGCAGGCCGGCGTGCGCGTGAACACGCTCTCTCCCGGTGGCGTGGAGAACGGACAGTCTCCTCACTTTGTCCGCAGATACGCAGAGCGTACACCAATCGGCAGAATGGCGCAGCCCACCGACTACCACGGCGCGCTTGTATTCCTCGCCAGCGATGCCTCGAGTTACATGACAGGAGGAAATCTCGTAGTCGACGGAGGGTGGACCGCGTGGTGATCCGCTCGGCGCGCATTGCATGTGACGCAGGGGACCGGTAATTTGGCGGCATGAAAACTCTGCCTGCCGACACGATACTCCCTGAACTGCTCGGGAGCCTCAAGCATCTTTCATTCGAGGAAGCCGCCCGACGCGCGCGGCGTATCCGCCTCGTTCTCTCCGACAACGATGGCGTACTGACCGATACGGGGGTGTACTACGGCTCGGAAGGGGAAGTTGTGAAACGCTACAGCATCCGCGATGGCATGGGCATGGAACGGCTGGGCCTGATCGGTGTTCAGAGCGGAATCATCACCGGGGAGAAATCTCTGAACCTAAAGAAGCGTGCCGAGAAGCTTCGCCTGCCGCACCTCTATCTTGGCATCAAGGACAAGATTGCCGCCCTGGACCGCATCAGGCACGATACCGGCCTGTCCGTGGAAGAGATCGCCTACATCGGCGACGATGTCAACGATCTCGGTATCATGGATGTTATCGGTGAACGCGGTCTGACCGCCGCGCCGGCGGATGCCATGCCGCAGGTCCTCTCACTTGCCCAGTACATCTGTGCGTGGCGCGGCGGGAACGGCGCCTTCAGGGATTTCGCCGAAGCGATCATCACACTCCGGCAGGGAGCCGCGCACTGAAGGCGTCACTCATGCTTCCCGAACACTTCGCTCACCGCTATTGAACGCATCGTTCAACATCATTTAACTCAACGCTCAACATTCCGTAACCGCATCGCCCTAGCTTTCCATGAAACACATTGTTTCTCAAGGAAAGGGCAAGACTATGCGCAATGCGATCCGGAGTATCGGGGACAGAATGGTGGGCGAAGGACAGCCCGTCTACGTCATCGCTGAAATCGGTATCAACCACAACGGCTCGCTCGAGCTTGCGAAGAAGCTCATAGACGGTGCGGCACTCGCCGGATGTGACGCCGTCAAGTTCCAGAAGCGCACCCCTGAACTGTGCGTGCCGCGGGATCAGTGGGACGTGATGCGTGACACACTCTGGGGGCGCATGAGCTACATCGACTACCGCCACCTGATTGAATTCGGCCGGGAGGAGTATGCCGAGATCGATGCGTACTGCAAGGAGAAAGGAATTCAGTGGTTTGCATCCTGCTGGGATGAGCCTTCTGTCGACCTGATAAACGAGTTTGATCCCGTACTCTACAAGGCTCCGTCGGCGTCGCTGACCGATCTCGACCTGCTGCGCCACACAATGGCAACCGGCAAACCCCTCATGATCAGTACCGGCATGTCGACGATGGAGGAAATTGAGACCGCCGTCGACGCGCTCGGAACGGACAACCTCCTGATCGCACACAGCACGTCCGCGTATCCCTGCGATTTGAACGAATTGAACCTGCGCATGCTCGATACCCTGAAATCCCGCTATCCCGGCACGCCGATCGGCTATTCCGGGCATGAGACCGGCCTCGCACCGACATGGGCCGCGGTATCCATGGGAGCAACCTTCATCGAGCGCCATATCACCCTCGACCGTGCGATGTGGGGATCCGATCACGCCGCGAGCGTGGAACTGGGCGGCCTCTACCGGCTCGTCAGCAACATTCGCGATATAGAGAAAGCCCTCGGCGATGGTGTGAAGCGCGTCTACGAAAGCGAACTCGCGCCGAAAAAGAAACTGCGCCGCGTGCAGACCGTCGCTGCAGTCGCCAGCGCCTGATACCACGCACAGCCGATACACTGCGCCGGGTACCGTAGGAACGGTGTCCGGCGCAGTGCAACCGTCAATAATCACACGACATGACACTCGAATACTTCTCCACCCTGTTCATCGTGGCCACTGCCGCCGTGATCGTCATCCTCGAGCGCCGCTTTCCGTATGACCGACGCCAGGGGTTTCTTCGCGAGGGCTTCTGGAACGATCTCGTTCTTTACTCCATCGTGCAGAGTTACGTCCTGGGACTGCTCATTTCCTGGCTCATCGCGTGGATAGATCAGTCCGTGTCACTGTCCCGACTGCAGCTGATCTCAGACTGGCCGGTATGGCAGCAGCTCCTTCTTTTCGTCATCACACATGACCTGTATATCTACTGGTTCCATCGCGTCCAGCACCGCTCCATCCGGCTCTGGCGCGTGCATGAAGCGCATCACTCCACGAAGGATGTGGACTGGCTGTCGGGATCACGCTCGCATGCCCTCGAAATCCTCATCAATCAGACCGTCGAGTTCGCACCAATCATCCTTCTCGGAGCGGCACCAGAAGTGGCGCTGCTCAAAGGCGTCGTCTCCGCCGTGTGGGGAATGTGGATTCACTCGAACATCGACGTGCGCACGGGACCGCTGCAATACGTGATCAACGGACCGGAAATGCATCGCTGGCATCATTCGGACGTGGTCGCCGACGGTTCGTATAATTTTTCCACCAAGCTGGCGATCTGGGACTGGCTCTTCGGAACGGCGTACCTGCCGAAAAAAAAGAAGCCCGCGGCATACGGGCTTCGAGAAATCGACTTTCCGACAAACTATATCCGTCAGCATCTGTTCGCGTTTCGCCCCCTCAGAGGCGATGTCTACCTTGACAGTGACGCCGCGGATCATGCGGGGAAAGGAAGCGCATGACTTACTCCTCCACCGTGACGCGTATGCCCGCCGTGTGCGCGGCGAACTCGGGCGCGTACATGCACTGTATGCTGGAGATGCCGTTCGAGAATTCCCCTTCCTGCGCGACGCGCAGCGGGTACTCGAACACGTGCACACCTTTTCGCAGCCAGTGGAAGAAGAAGTTCACCGACGCGTCTTTCGGCGCTTCGTAGAAACCGAGTCCGCCCTTCCAGCGATAGCCTGAGAGCTGGTTGACAAGCTCGAGTCCCGCTCCGCGCATGTCCTTCAGATGCACGTATTCCATGTCGCGGTCCACACGCACGACCACGCGCACCTTGACCACGTCACCGACATGCAGTGCGTTCTCTTCGGTGATGCGTTCGAGAACCACGCCCTTCTCCGTGTTCCGCTGCAGATACAGTTCCTTCTCGATCTGAAGCGGCGTCTGCGCCGGGGTGATTTTGTCGAGCTGCTCGAAATACTGCCAGTACAGCGCGCCCCAGGCAATGCCCTTGTCTTCTTTCTCCACGGTCACATTGCCCATGGAAGGCTCGATTTCACCGCCGCGCCAGTCGACGCGGTAATGTCCGGTGCCGGCCTCCACGGTCGCGCCCATCGCGCGGGGATCGATGCGCTCTCCGCCCATTGTCACGGAAACCAGCTTGTCGGAGGCCAGAAGGTCGCTGCCGCGCCGCAGCAGAGCATAGCATGCTTCTGCCGTGGCGACGGTGGAACCCCAGTCCTGCACCTGCTTCTGCTTCAGCAGCCAGATCTTCATCTCGTCCACCGCCTTCCCATCGTCCGCCACTTCGTCGAAGACTTCGATGAGCAGCGCCTGCGTCTCGATCGGTGCCTGGTACCAGAACCAGCCGCGATCGTATTTCCAGTACATGCCCATTTCCTCATTCTGCAGCGATCGTTCGCGCAGTGATCGGACGACCGCCTGCGGCACGTCACGTTCTTCGAAACGATGCAGTGACAGCGCGATCATGCCCTGTGCCATGTAGCCGCGGCGGGCCCACCACTTGCGGGCTTCCTTCCGCCAGAAGGACACGGACTCGTCATAGCGCGACGGGATGTCCTGTCCGAGGAAATAACTCCGTGCGTAGAGATACTGGATTTCGAGCTGCCGCAGGTAATCTTTCTCGTCGTCAAAGCTTCCTTCACGCCGCTTCAGGTCCTCATAGTCCGCGTGCATGCGATCGTCGATGTACTCCACCGCCCGCCGCAGCATGCGCGCGATGCGTTCGTCGCGCGGCGTCACACCGAGCTGCGCAAGATGCCCGAAGCCCGCGACGATGTACTGCGTGATGTAGCGGCTCTCGGGCATGCCCGGGAACCAGGGCCATCCGCCGTTGCTCGCCTGCGCCTTCTCGAGCTTGCGAATAGCGTTGTCGAGCTGATTGCTCATGGTGTTGAGATCGAACAGCAGGGCGATGCGCTTCTTGCGCTCGCTCTCGTCCTTCCCCTGCAGCACCCAGGGCGTCTCCTCCAGCAGCAGCATTTTCAGATCCTGATTCTTCTGGAGATTGGACAGCAGCGCATCGGTGTTCTTCCATTGCTCGAACACGCGCTTGATCTTCGGATTGCTGTTGACGATATGCGCGGCGATGCTGTTCGCGTAGTAGCGGCTGAAAACCTGCTCGGAGCACTCGTAGGGATATTCCATCAGGTAGGGAAGCGCCTGCACCGCATACCACGCCGGCTGCGAGGTCATCTCCAGCGTGAGCTGATGATGGCGCAGCGTGGACGATGCGCCGCTGTTGACCAGTTTGTCGAAGGTAAAGGATTTTGACTGTCCCCCGCGGATATTCATCGGCATGGTCTCGGTGACGAGCATGCGGTTGGGCAGCACCGGCAGCGCCATTTCCTCGCCGTCGGAGAAGTCTCCCGCCCTGGCCACGACGCGGTACACCACGGGACCCGCGCCCTCGGGGACGCGAATCTCCCAGCGCACCGTGGCGCTGCGGCCGGCCTCCATGGAGAATGCACGCTGCGCGTCGACGAGACCGAAATCTCCGTCGACGGGCTGCATGCTCACGGCGTCGAACAGCTTCAGCGTCGCCGCCCCCTGCAGACTGGCCTCGGACAGGTTGCTGATCTTCGTCACCAGGACCACGCGATCGCTTTCCCGCAGGAAACGCGGCATGTTGGGCATCACCATCAGCTCTTTCTGCGTGACCGTTTCCCGTTCGAGATAGCCGGTCTTGAGATCCGGCGTATGCGCGAACATGCGCAGCTTCCAGCGCGTGAGCGCTTCCGGGATGGTGAAGCGCAGCACGACGTTGCCGTCCTCGTCGGTCATCAGGTCGGGATAGAAAAATGCGGTTTCATTGAAGTTCGTGCGCGCCTTGACCATGTCGAGTCCGCCGTCCGCGCTCTCAGCAGACGCGGGCGCCTCCTCGTCTTTCTCCCGCAATTCCTCGCCAAGCACCATCTGCTTCTTGTCACCCCGGCCGAGACCGTCGTCTGCCATCTCTGCCACAGCCGAGGGGGGCGGGGCCGCGGCGTCCATGGACATCGCCATGCCGCTTTCCATGCGGGCGGACTTGTACATCTGCCGTCCGTAATACCGTCCGGCCTGTCCGAGCAGCCAGAGATTCAGCATGTCGTAACTCTGATGATAATACGAGACATGCTGATTCCAGTCCTCGGTGTACAGCTGCGCGGAGGCCGCGCCGAAATTATGCTCCGATATGTTGAGGTAGCGCGCGTACGAGGGCCAGGTGAAACGCGGCCATGATGTCGCGTATATCGCATCGAGCGATGCGTCGTACATCGACGCCAGCACTTCTGCCGCGACGCGATCCCGCGCGGGTCCCTTGATCGTGATCTTCCATTCCTCCTGCTGTCCCGGTCGCAGTTTGTCGCGGAAGGTCGCGGTCTCGAGCGTCAGTTCCTTGTTCGACCACGGGACGTGAATGCGCACGCTCTTCTGATACAGACGATAGTGGCGCACGAAATACACGTTGGCGGAAAAACCGCCGCGGTGTTTCTCAGACACCGGCAGCGTGAACGCATGCTGTCCGTCCGACAGCGAGAGCCATTCCTCCCTCTCCGCGCGGCCGCGAAAGTCCACACGGTACAGCGCATGCACGCGGTCATAGCCGCTACCGTAAATGAAGCGCGCGCTGCCCCCCGGTTCGACGGAGGTTTCCTGTGCCAGGAAGAACTCGGCCATCGGGACGGGAAGATCGTCCTCCGGCCGGTACACGGTGATGTCGCGAACGAGCGTGAGTTCTTCCCCGGAAGGATCCGGGACGGTGAACGTCACACGGTATCGCCCTGGTGAGAGATCGGCCAGACGCAGAGAATCGATGCCCTCTTCGCTGTTACGCACATCGCTGCGCAGCACGCGCTCCGCGACCGGCCAGGTGCCGGGGACGTTCTCATCCCTGTACACGTCATGCGGGAAGTCCCGACGGAACTCCTCCTCGGACAGTATCCAGGTGTCAGGCTCCGGGAGCACGCGGTCGCGGATAATGCGGTCCGGCGCATCGAGACGCTCGAGGACGACGGTGCCGTCCGCTGCGACGGGCTGTCCCCCCAGGTTGCGCGTGTACAACGCAACGGTGTAATCCTTGCTGCCATCCAGGGTTTCGGGCAGGGACAGGGAAAGCTCTATGGACGTGTACCCGGCGCTGACACGCGTCGTCGCGCTGTGCGTTTCACCGTTGATGTCGGTCACATCGGCAAAAATTTCATACGTGAACACAGGCAGCGTCGCGCGGTCGACAGACTTGTCCGGTATGGCCTCGAAAGAGAGCGCGAATCGGCCGTCGCCGTCCGTGCGCGCTGTGCCGTGCGCGATCTCGCGTTCCGCGCTGCGCGGTGCCGGACGCCACCACCAGAACCAGTACGGGTAGCGCGTGCGGCGCACGACGCGCCAGGACACTTCCGCCCCGTCGATGTTCGAACCGGCATAGGCCTTCGCGAGGCCGGTCGCCCGGACGACATCGTTGAGCGCATAGGTCCCTTCCACGGGTTCGAACTCCACCTCGAACTTCGGCCGCCGGTATTCCTCGACGCGCACGCCCACCGATCCCCATTCGTTGCGTATGCTCATCATGCCCGTGAGCACGCCCGACGGCACGGTGAACACCGTGTTGAAGGAGCCGTACGCATTGCTGCGGACCTGCATCTCATGGATTTTCTGATGGTTGGCATCGTAGAACACCAGTGTGCTGGATGCGTCGGGAACGACCCGGAAATCCGCCTTCTCAGGATTCCCCTCAAGCACAATGCCCTTTACGTGCACAGTCTGTCCCGGCCGGTAGATTGCGCGGTCAGTGAAGAACAGCATGCGTCGCGTTGTCCGCGCTCCGCCGTGGCGCCACGCATGGAAAGACTGCCCGATAGCGAGGGTATCTCCCTCACGGGAAATCCGGAACATGACTCCTTCGCGGTGCCGGCCGGCCTCGAGACGGAATTTTCCGTTCTCGTCCGTGCGCAGGCGGCCTTCTCGTGTCAGTTCGTAGCGGTTGTCGCGTGAACGCCAGCGCTGCGTGAACATCTCGACACGCACGTTCGCCTGCGGCGCTCCGTCGACGGCGTCCGTCACCCAGAACAGCTGATCTCCGTCTCCGTCCTGGAAGCTCTGCAGGCTCAGTCTCGTTACCTGCAGCCGCGCGAAAGCGATCGCGTTCCCGGTGAGCGAAAATTTACTGTCATGACTCATCAGCAGCATGTACGCGCCGGCGGGAAGCGCGGGGGCGCGGAGATCCGCCCGGTGCAGCTTGTAGTCCCCCTCGTCAGGCAGCGCCTGCGACCACGACGCCACGACACTGCGGTTGAGATACTCGCCGATCATCTCGCGCCGGTCATGATAGTTTCGACGGGGAGAGAGAATTTCTTCGGAATCGAGCGGCACGATGCGGAAATGCACGTCCTTCACGTTTCGGAAGCCGGCGCTGACAAGAATCGGCATATCGGGACGGGTGCTCTCCTCCACGGTGAGCTGCACTTCCTTTTCGAGTATGTTCGCCTCCAGTGCCCGGCAGTTGACAGCGCCGCGCGATTCGGGGAAACGCGCTATTTCTTCGCGGCAGCGCGCCAGTGCGGCCACATAATCCCCGTGCTCATGATGATACCGGGCGAGATAGTACCCCGCCTGCGCGGAAATCGGATCGTCGCGGAAACTGTCATGCAGGGCGCGAACGGCCTCGAAATAGGTTGTATCCTTCTCCTCGTGCCAGGTGATGTTCTTCGCAAAATCCAGTCGGAGCAGATCGCAGTCAACCAGGGCGGTTGTATTCCCTTTGTCGGAATGAAATCGCAGCAGGCGCTGGTACAGGAGAAGTGCATTGTAGCGGGGATTGTCCGGGTTCGGAGACACGATATCTTCCGCGACAAAACGCTGCAGCGGAGCAAGCATGGTCAGCCCGGTCACCTCGAAATCTTCCTGCGGCGAAGGGAGATCCACTTCATCGTTCTGGAAGAACGCCAGGGCGCGGTGTGCGAGTATGTCGAACATTGTCGGACGGTACGCGGCGCTGTTGCTGCCGCCGTGCAGTATGACCTGCCAGTCTTTCGCGGGGAGCTTCTGCAGTTCCGCCGCGGATTCGAGGGACTGAAGGTACAGGGCTGCCGTGGTATCAAAAAACACGGTGGCGTCCCAGGTGCGGAAATCCCCTTCCGGCGCTGCTTCCACCTGCGTGCGATCATTGATGATCCAGCGGTTCTGCTGGTAGTAATTCCAGTACATGTCCGCCAGCATGGAAGTCAGAATCGCGCGTACCGGCTGCGAGCTCTGTGCGATTTCCGTTTCCAGGTCACGCAGCAGTACGACTTCGTCCTCCTCATTCGTCACGGCATGCAGGGCCACGCGATAGGTGATCGCGCGAATCAGCTGCGGGCGATTCCCCTCTTTTTTCGCGCGCGCGTATATGACCTCCACGAGTTCCAGTGCGGTCTTGGGGAGTCCCTCGCTGAGTGCTTTGTCAACTGCTTTCCATTGCTCCGCGTAGTCACCGGACATGTCATACCTCACAGAAGATGTCGGGAAGTTTCCATCGAGCAACCCGGTGGTCAGAAACATGACCGGCGCCGTGATCAGAAGCAGAAAGACGAGTCGAATGCTGAGCAGCATGACAATTCTCCGGACTTGTGCGTTTGATAATGGGCGTACCTCATGTCTCTACTCCGCCGGGGCGGATTTGTTCCTCGACTGCCCCCCGAATGGGAAAAAATATGCGGCCGGCACCCATGCACCGGCCGCGAAAGATCAGACATCCGTTCCCTTAGCGGGGAACGACGATGAAGCGCAGTGTGCGCTGCTGTCCGTCACGGAGGCGCAGAAGCACCATGTAGCTGCCCGGCGCAAGTCCGGCCGTAGGCAGAAGGAAGCTTCCGGCACTGAAGGACGACGACTGCTCCGACCTGCGATGCAGTTCACGGCCGAGCATGTCGAAGAGCACGACGTCACGAATGCCTGTTTCCGCACCGCTGACACGCACGGCGGCCTGGGAACCCGCGGAAAGAGGGTTCGGATACAGCACGGCGGTCGCGCCTTCCGGCAGAACGTTGACCTCGTCCACGCCCAGTACGATGACGGCCGTTCCGCCGGACTGGCGATAGCGGGTGAACCACTCCTGCAGATACTGCTCGGCGATGCGTCGGTCGCGAATGACAACGGTATTCTCATTATTGGAGAATTCCGCGGAATTCGACCAGTTGTGCGACCCGGTGACCACGCCGGGCGCGCTTCCGGCGTCCGCGTCGACGATCAGGTACTTGTGATGCAGCAGGCCGGAGAATCCTTTCTTCAGAAGCACATCCACGCCGGAGGACTGCAGGAAGGAAAACTCATTCCCCTGGTCGGAACTGTTGTCCATCAGTCCCCGCACCGAGAGTCCCGCATCATGCTGATCGACGAGTGCGCGGGCCAGGTCGTCGCGCGTAAAGGTGAGCGTGGCAAAATAGAGGGAGTGTTCTGCACGCTCGATCTCACGCAGAATGATGCGCGTCGTCTGGTCACTGGGACTGAAATACAGATCGACGGGAACGTCGCCCGGACCGATGGAGAACACATGCGGCGTGTTGTCCGATTTCCGCGCTCCAAAACGAGACACGGTGCTGTTGGGCGTATCGGTGTCACTTCCCCACATCTCCTCGAACTCACGGGTATACGCTACTGCCAGCGCCTGGTCCTGGATCTCGAGCACGTTCTGCGCGTCGTTGTTCGTGCCCGGGTCCGTCGGATTCCACGACCCCATCAGCACCCAGTCGTCGGTGTCGCTCGACCGGTCGCGCGCGTCGATGACCACGAACTTGTTGTGCATCAGGCCGGCGCCGGCATTGACCCGGTCGTAATTATCGACGATGGCCGGAAGATTGTTTCGCACGGTCCGAATCGCGTTGGTGTTGGCGTTGTCGGTTTCGAAAATCGCACGCACGCTGACCCCGCGGGATTTCGCGGCGAGCAGGCGGTCGGCAATGTCGTCGCCCACGGTGCCGCTGAGCGAGTACAGGCACAGGTCGATGCTGTGCTGCGCGGCGTCGATGCGATCCATGAGCATGTTGCCGAGCCGGACGTCTGCGTCTGCCTCCGCCGCGCCGTCGATGTCATTGTCCGCATCCCTGCTGAAACGCGCGTTGATGACGCCCGTGGACGTTGCGGATCGCGTGCTCACCCACATGGGCTGGGCGAAGCTCGTATCGCCGCCGGCCACGGAGAAAGGCTGCACTTTGTAAATGGTCGCGGGGGAAAGTCCCGCGATGCGCACCTGCTGCTCCGCACCGGGACTGCCGCCCGAAACCACCCCGCCCTCGTAGGCGTCCGTCATGCCGTAACGCGCATGCGCCGCGGCCTCCGGTGAAACGGTCCATGCGATGGTTACGGCCTCGGTTTCGGTGGGGCGCTGATGCGCCGGGGTGCTCAGGATGCGGGGACCCGAAGCGATGATGTCGCTCCCGAGACGCGGCATCAGCTGATAACCGCCGACGTACGGGCTGTTGCGCTGATACTGGCTCATCACGCCGACGATGTCGAAGCTGCCGCCCGGGGCGGGCTGTCCGGCGAAGGGCACGTCGTTGTCGATGCGCACGTCGATTTCTTTCGTCCCGTCCGACAGCGTGTAATTGACCCCGGAACCGGTGACGGTCCATGCCTGCGTGTTCACGGTCACCCCGTTGACACGCACGAGAAGGCACTCATATTCCTCGACGCCGTTCTTCCCGTCGTCGAGCAGATCCGCAATGCTCACCTCGACGGGCACGACGGTGTTGTTTTTCGAGGGGGTCGCGTCGATGGTGACGTTTTCGATCTCGGTCAGACCGTTGAACTGCGTGATGGTTCCGGTGATGGTGACCTCGTCCCCTATCTCCACCGCCTCGGTGAAATTGAAGTCATACACGGCGATGCCGCCGGTGTGATCCTGCAGGTAGCCGGGGGCGCCGAACTGGTCGGCCACCGTCACGACGCCGTTGACCGTCACCACTTCACCCAGCAGCAGCGGCACGCCGTTCGCGTCGTTGGCACTGGCCTCGGCAATCGGCATGGGCCCCCCGCGCACGAACAGTGCGGGCGGATTCTGTATCGGGAGATATTGCGCGTCACCGTATGTGAGGATGACGAAGGGATAGTTTCCGGTTGCCGAAGGCGCCGTCAGGTCTGCGATGCTGATGACCGCTTCTTCCCCGCCGAACGTGAGGCGTTCACATACGACGGTGTCGCCCGAAACGCTGATATCAGTCTGCAGCTGCGCGTCCGTGGAGACATCCGCCGCGTCACCGCTCCACAGCATGCCGGAGGGAATGACGATACGCAGTCCGGAAATGGTGAAGTCCGGAGAAGGACGGAAGGTGATGTCCAGCGTGAACACTTCTGCTGCCTTGACTTCGGTCAGGGCGATGCTCGCCGTGCCGGAACCGTCGGCCGTGGCAGGTTCGGGCGCGCTCGTGCTGTTCTGCGGATTGCGTCCCGCGGACTGCACGACGAAATCGGCCGCGTTGTCGTCGCTGTCCCAGCCGTTGCCGGCGAGGGCGTCACTGCCGCCCGCTGCGAGGGTCGCGGCGGTGGAGGAAGCAGCGGCCTTGCGCTCGACACTGTTGTCGTTGGCCGACTCCCCGTGATTGGGGGCGCCGGATCCTTCCGGGTCATTCCCGGAGCCGTAGCCGACACGGTCCACCGGCTTGCCGTCCGCGTCCGTGATGCGAATGTTTCCATTGTCCGCCATCCCCGACGACGCCCACTGCGTATCCGCATCCGGCGTCCCCGTCCAGCTGCTGCCGGTAATGAGGTAAAAGGACTTGCCCTTGATAACGTTTCCTTCCGGGATGCGCACGAGCGCGGAATACGACGAACCGCTGGCCGAGCGGTACTGCAGCTCCCAGCCGGAAATATCCACGTCGACATTCAGGGGATTGTAAAGCTCGACGAATTCACCCGCCTGATTCCCCGAGGCGCCGCGGGTGGCGAACTCGCTGATCACGACGTGATCCGCCTGCTGGGCAAGCGCAAAGGCGGGAAAGAGCAATAGAGCGATGAGAAGTATCTGAAACTGCTTCATGACTTTGTCTTCAGGTGATACACGGTATGCAGGTAATATACAAAAGTGCCGCGCATGGAACGCATCGTCCCCACGCCCGCATTCCTTCCTTTGACTTCTGCCGATTTCTTCAGATATTTCGGAATCTTTTTCGAATTCACGCAGCAACGCGTGAATTCGTTCTGTCATGAAACGTGCTCTCGTCATCATACCGACCTACAACGAGCTGGAGAACATCCAGAACATCGTTCCGGACATCCTCTCGCGGGATGAGCGCCTGCAGGTGCTCGTCGTGGACGACAATTCTCCCGACGGCACCGGGGACGCGGTGCGCGCGATGATGGACGGCAGCGACGACCGCATCCACCTGCTCGAACGTGAGAAGAAAATGGGACTCGGCACGGCCTATGTCGCCGGTTTCAAATACGCCATCGCCCAGGGCTATGACTACGTGTTCGAAATGGATGCGGATTTCTCGCACGACCCCGGGACGCTGCCCCGTTTCCTCGAAGCGATCGAGGAGTACGACCTCGTGCTCGGTTCCCGCTACATCCAGGGCGTCAACGTGGTCAACTGGCCGATGAAACGGCTTCTGCTGAGCTACTTCGCCAACCAGTACACGCGCATCGTGACCGGACTCCCCGTGCGAGACGCAACCGGCGGATTCAAGTGCTTCCGCGTCGAGGTGCTGAAAGCCATCGATCTCGACCAGGTGCGCAGCAACGGTTACAGTTTCCAGATTGAAATGAGCTTCAAGGCCTGGAAAAAGGGCTATCGCATACACGAAATACCCATTATTTTCATGGACCGCCGCGTCGGCATCTCCAAGATGTCGAAGAAAATCGTCCGTGAAGCCGTCACCATGGTCTGGCGCCTGCGTTTTCAGAGCATGCTCGGCAAGATCTCTTGACTTTAGGCTGAAAGAAATCGTATATTAGTAGACTTTGCGCCCATCGACTAGAGGCCTAGGTCGTCAGCCTTTCACGCTGAAAACACGGGTTCGAATCCCGTTGGGCGCACCAAACGGGATAATCGGCAGATTTCGAGAGAGATTTGCCGATTTTCTTTTTCGCTTCAATTACCGCAAGTGCAATCGCATCAAGTGGTTGGCGGTACATGACCTGAAGATGACCATCTTTCCATTCTGAGTTCGAGAGCGTGGCCACAAGACAAAGTCGTTTTTCTGATGCTTCCGCTGTTTGGAACCATTGCGCCAGTGTCCCAAGAAGTTCGAGAATGGCGATTCCTCCACGGAGCGCCTCGCCGTTCATCTCACTGGCGATCAGGATTTCTGACTCAATGCCGTCACATTGCCGCTCGATCTCGGCCTTGTACGTTTTATACGCTTCTGTTGTGATCACTCGGTCGAGGCGATCCCGATACAGCAAATCCAGTCGCTTCGTCAGCAGAGCAAGTTCCGTTTGTAATTCGTGCAACCGAGTTGCCTTGATCTCGTCCCGCTCCTGTGATGTGCTTTCCAGCGAGTTCTTGAATCTCACAACCAGTTCCTCTGGCAACTGTACCGCCCCCAGTATCTCCTCGAACGCTTCATTAAGAAGCTCCTCCCGAACGTAGGCTCGGCTCCGACATGGTTTCACGCGGCCAGAGCAGTGGTAGTAGACATATCGCTTTTTCTTTTTATCGGCACTCATGATCCCGCCACATTCGGCACAACGTACCAGACCTTGAAAGGCCCATCGCGCCGTATGTTTCTTCCGCGTCTTCCTTCGGTTGGTGTCACTCACTTCTTGCGCACGGAGGAACATTTCCTTGGTTATGATCGGCTCGTGAGTACCGTGATACCGGACTCCGTGCCAAAAGAAGTCACCGTAGTAGATCGTATTGCGAAGGATGCGGTGAAGATTTGATGTGGAGAACTTGTAGTCCAGAGTGATGTCTCCGGTGAGAAGTTTCTGGTCAATCCTCGCTTTCACCTGCTGAAGGGAAGGGCAGTCGCTTGTGTACCACTCGAAGATACCTCGAATAACAGGTGCCGCGATAGGATCAATCTCCATCACGCTCTTCCCACCGCGACGAACGTTTCTGTACCCTACCGGTGCTCTGGATGGGTAATGGCCTTGGGTAGCTTTTTCATTCATCCCTTTGCGAACTTCTTCAGACAAATTATCGATGAAATTCTTGGCCATTAAGACCTTGACGCTGTGAATGAATTTCACCGACGATTGGGAGTGCTTTGATATAACTACATTTTCAGTGACCAGATGAATTTCAAGATCGAGATCATCGATCATCACATAATCTTTGAAATTCCGGTAGAGGCGGTCGGTCTTCTCGGTAAGGATGGCAAAGACTGTCTTCGGGTGCTTTTCTGTTTTCTGTAATCTTCGTAAATCCTCAAGCATTGCCGCGAATCGATCCCTACCTGCTTTCTTTGCGGATTCTGCTTCTACGTACTCGCCGATTATGCGAATGTTTTGCTCACGAGCATATCTTCGCAAGAGTTTAACCTGAGCCTCAAGGGAGTATCCGCTCTTTTTTTGTTCCGTTGAGGAAACCCTTGCGTAAACTACACCTTGGATCTTGATAGTGTGCTTTTTCGTAATGTCTACTCCTTGTAAGACATATGTCTTAGTACAAGATATCGACAGGGAAATAAAAGTCAAGCTCCTTCCATAGACGTTTTTTGACGATAGACCAGCGTACCTCTCGTAACGACAGCGCCATTCCAGTAGCTTTGTTGCGACAGAAAAATGAAATTCCTTTTGCGATTGCTACACCCAGTCAGATTAAGTATTTTCCCTCCTATAACCGGTGCTGAGAGTTTTCTCTGACGACTGGCTTTCTACTTAATCAGTACGAGGTGTTGTCGATGACTGAACTGATTTGGGACGGTAAATACAAAGACGGAAAGAAAGCTACTCCAGTCCGAATCCCTCTCCCCTTCCAAACCATTGAGACGGTCAACGAATCCATCGAAGATCGAAAAAAGACAATTGATCTCTTCGCCTCTGGGAGACCCACCGAGTGGAGAAACAAACTCATATGGGGCGATAAAAAGTACGTCTTGCCGAGCTTGCTCCCAGAGTTCGCGGGAAAGGTCAATCTGATTTACATCGACCCTCCATTCAATGTCGGCGCGGATTTCTCTTATACGGCAACGATCCCAGACAACCCCGAAACTGAAGCGGATGAATCATCTACATTCCTGAAAGAACCTTCTATTATTGAACAGAAGGCGTATCGAGACACTTGGGGAAAGGGACTCGACTCGTACATACAATGGTTCTACGAGTCAGCGCTAATTCTTAGAGAGTTGCTTACAGAGAATGGAAGTATATATGTCCATATTGATTGGAGACTTGTTGATTATATAAAAGTTGTCATGGATGAAGTGTTCGGTTATGATAATTTTTGTAACATGATCACGTGGCTCCGCGGATCGATGGCGGGAGCAAAGTCCGTTGGCAAACAATACGGCAGATCATCAGATTATCTACTTTTGTACTCACGAAACAGCTCACCTATCTACAACACTCAATACATTCCATATTCTAAGGAATATATTGATTACAATTTTACGTATTCAGACGAACGTGGCAAATTTAGAAGACAGCCGATTGGTACACGATCCGCAGAATCCATCCGGAAGTTTAGAGAAGACAACCGCATTATCACGACTGCTTCTGGAAAACTATATTTAAAACAATATCTTCATGAAAGTCAGGGAGTCGCTGTAAGTGACGTATGGATTGATATTCAGGACTTAAGACGTAAAGGTAGTATGTCCGAAGAAGATGTAAAATATCCAACTCAAAAACCTGAAGCGTTGCTCGAAAGGATCATACTATCTTCATCGAATCCAAGTGATCTGGTGTTGGACTGCTTCTCTGGATCAGGAACCACTCCAGTTGTCGCAGAGAAATTGCATCGCAGGTGGGTTGCATGTGATCTTGGAAGATATGCGATACATACTACGAGGAAGCGCCTGCTACGTATGAAGAGCTTGTCGCCATTTGTTGTTCAGAATCTTGGTAAGTACGAGCGACAAGCATGGCAAAAAGCGGAGTTCCATAACACCGATAATCGACAATCACAAGAACAATCATATCGATACTTCATTCTCGATCTTTATCATGCTGAATCTGTTAAAGGCTTTCTTTGGCTACATGGCAAGCGTGGAAAGAGGATGATTCATATTGGTGCGGTCGATTCACCCATCTCATTGGGAGATGTTAAAGCGATCATACAAGAGTTTTGGAAATCAGTCGGGAAAAATAGCAACATCAGTTCAAATGGAGTCGACATTCTTGGCTGGGAATTCGCGTTCGACATAAATGAAACTGCGAAACAACAAGCGATCGCCAACAAAATCGATATCAAATTTAAGAAGATTCCTCGTGAAGTGCTGGATCAGAAAGCAGTAGATGCTGGGGACATTAAGTTCTTCGAGCTTGCGGGATTAGATGTCAAGCTAAAAGCAACCAAACGGAATCTACAGTTGTCGCTAAATAACTTCATAATTCCACCTGATGACGTTCCTGACGAAGTTCGATCAGCCATAACACATTGGTCGCAATGGATTGATTATTGGGCTGTGGACTGGGATTACAAGAACGATACCTTTCATAATGAATGGCAGACGTATCGAACAAAGAAGGAACCGAAGCTTCTGACAAATGCGAAATATGAGTACGAAGAGAGTGGCAGTTATACTGTAGTTGTCAAAGTTATTGACATTCTCGGCAACGATACCACCAAAGCAATAAATGTAAACGTGGGCTGATATGGGAAAGTACAAGAAGTCTGCACAGGAAAATGACTTGTTCGGTATTGCTGAGCATTTGAAAACTGCGGTCTGCGTACCAGCCATTCGCGACGCAGTGAATGCATGGAGATCGTCCGGTTACAAGGGAATCACCGACACGACTCACGAACTTCTTAATTTCTGGTTCAAGACTGATCACCGGCTTCCGACAGGCAGGAGCTTTTCGTATTACTCCGCACAGCGAGAAGCAATTGAGACACTCGTGTATCTCTACGAAGTGGCTAAGACAAGATCGAGAAAGGCCCTGTTGGAGAAGTACGCCTACGACACGAAAGACCTACGCCTGCCTCCATATGATGATTTTGCCCGTTTCTGCGTTAAAATGGCAACTGGCAGTGGAAAGACCAAGGTCATGGCATTGGCAATTGTATGGCACTACTTCAACGCTGTTAGAGAAGATTCCGATGATTTTGCCAAAACATTTCTCGTGATTGCACCCAATGTAATTGTCTTCGAACGGTTACGTACGGATTTCGCCAATGGCCGCATCTTCAAATCCGATCCGATGTTTCCGAAGCATTTCGAAATGTTCTGGGATTTTGAGTGTTATATTCGCGGTGATGGAGAGAGAACCTACTCGGAAGGGGCTTTATTTTTAACAAACATTCAGCAGTTCTATCAGCGACCCAACGCTTTGAAAGTCGCTGAGCCAGACATCATGACTGCGATTCTTGGACAGAAGCCTACGAACGAGAAGATCGAAGTATCCGGCTTTGATGAGCGAATCGCACGGCGCGATGGAAGCCTTCTTGTACTCAATGATGAGGCTCATCATACACATGATGAGGACAACGAGTGGAACCAAGTTATCCGCAGATTGCATGGAGCAACGAAGATCGCTATTCAGCTCGATTTTTCCGCAACTCCAAGATACAGCAAGGGAGGACTTTTCGCTTGGACAGTGTGTGATTACCCACTCAAACAAGCAATCCTTGACAACATAGTAAAGCGTCCCGTCAAAGGAATTGCTAAGGTCACTGAGGCAAAGTCAAACGTCGCTTCTACTCGATACGCTGGATTTCTCACTGCGGGAGTAGAGAGATGGAAAGAATACGATAGACAGCTACTGCCACTGAAGAAGAAGCCGATCCTGTTCATAATGATGAACAGTACTTCCGAAGCAGACGACATTGGTAACTGGCTCCGTACGAAGTATCCAAGTGAATTCGGCCATGACAAGACTCTGGTTATCCACACGAATCGTGTTGGTGATATCGTCAAAGGAGAGGAGGATTCGGCCAGACGGCTTGCGCGTGAGGTTGATGAAGATGAGTCTCCCGTCAATGCCATCGTCAGCGTACTGATGTTGCGTGAGGGATGGGATGTCAAAAACGTGACTGTCGTCGTCGGACTGCGACCTTATACAGCCAAAGCGAATATTTTACCTGAACAGACCATTGGTCGTGGACTCAGATTGATGTTCCGAACCGCAGGAAGCGGGTACACAGAGCGAGTAGATATCATCGGAAACAAAGCATTCCTTGAATTCGTCGACGAGCTTGAAACTCTGGAAGGTTTTAAACTTGACACATTCGAGCTTGGAAAAGACAAGCTCAAGATTATCACGATTCAGCCTGTCGAGGAGAAAAAGAAGGTAGATATCGGTATCCCAGATATCTCACCTTCACTTGTTCGCAAGACCTCTCTCTCTGACGATATCGCAGGACTCGATGTCACCAGTTTCAATATCAACCCGCTACCCTTGTCGGCAGAAGAGCAGTCCAGCAAGTCGTTCCAGTACGAGGGAAGGGACATTCTAACAGATGAAATACTTTTCGCACGAGAGTTCACACCTCCCCCCGCCCAAACCGCTCAAGAGGTCATTGGATACTATGCAAGTCGGATTGCGTCCAACCTGAAGCTTCCATCGCAGTTTGCGGCTCTTGCTCCCAAGCTGAAGGAATTCTTTGAAAAAAAGGCATTTGGAAAAGATATCAATCTCGACAACCCTGTAGTTGTGCAAGCGATGAGTTCCAATCTCGCCAGCTATATCGTCACAAAGGAATTTGAGAAGGCGCTACGTGACATCATCGTAGAGGAGAAAACCCCTGCCCTTCTGATACCAGAACGTTTGTTATCAACGACTCCTCCTTTCCCATTCTCCTCCAAACGAAGGGTTCTCGAATCAAAAAAATGTGTGTTCAACTACGTGCCATGTGATAACGAACTTGAATACGCCTTCGCTAAATTCCTCAATACTGCTGAGGATGTAGAAGCGTTCACAAAGATACCTGAGCAGTTTGGATTCGCTATCGAATATCCCGATTCGCTCTCCAACATCAGAAACTACTTCCCTGACTTCGTTGCAAGACTGACCGATGGCACCCGATGGATCATAGAGACTAAGGGCAGAGAAGATGTGGAAGTGAGATTGAAAGATCAGGCGGCGATCAGATGGTGCGAGAATGCGACATTGTTGACTGATGTACAATGGAACTATCTAAAGGTGCCGCAAAAGGAATTCGAAGGGTTACACCCCATACACTTTAAGGAATTGGCTTCCGCTCTATTAGACTTCGAGGCTACTATATCATTTCCATAATTTATTAAGTTGGTGAATGATGGGTGAACGCGACTATGAGCTTTCTGAGAATCTGTTAATTGCCTACCACGACAGTGCATTAGGGAACGCTAAATCTTTGCTGGAAGAGTCATACATCCTTCTCTCTAATGGCAAATACGCCAGAGCTTATTTCCTCGCTGTAGCGGCAATGGAGGAGACAGGGAAAGCATATCATGCATTTGCCACAAGGGGCCGCAATCTCGACAATTCTGCAGTTCAGAAAAAAATGAAAGGGATATTTGAGAACCACCCACAAAAGATTTTTGGGGCGTTTCTTGGATTATTCCATTTCCTACCTCTTCTCGAAAAGGCAAAATATGCGGAAACAATGTTTGATCGTGCGTTCAACTTGATTGATGGAAGAGAAGCTTCAATGTACGTGGATGCACGTATCGACAATTCCATCATTGATCCGCTCCTTCTCATACGTCATATCGACGCCCAAGAGGTTTATGCTCTTGCGACTAATTGTCACAAACATATGGTAGTATTTGTAAGAGAAACGCAACCTGTAAAGACAGGCGCGATTGAAGATAAATTTTTACTTATACCTCTAACTAAAATGATGGATAAGGCAAAAGACGATTTTAGCGCGTTTTTGCTGGATTCAATGAGATCTGATTTAGAGCATTTCGATTTTGCAGTGGTTGCAGTTCGATATCATGACGCCTACTACACCAAGAACAAGAAATACGTATCACCAGATGAATGAACTCTATATTGGTCTCCTCGTTGCAAGCTTCTCCCTCGTGATCCAAGCTTTTTGGCAGATCTGGCGACGCTTTATGAATAAGAGAAATGCCCTGAAAGCACTTATTGGAGAGATGAACATCAATTTAGAAGTAGTTGTTCACAACCGTGGACGAGCCGAGAATCAAGTGAGCGCATCTGTCGCTTTCCAGAGTTACATTCCGTACCAATACACAAAGTTGGCCGAGATGCTTCGCGACTCTGAGATATCGATAGAGGAGGATTTACGGTCACATCTTCAGAAATTATTTGTGCAACTAATGCACCAGAATGAAATAATTATGATTTCGAAATCACTCTGGTCGCTTGTCTTAGAAAAGAAAGAACAAGCGGTCAAGGAGATCAACCTCGATCAGGATGCTATTGAAAACATTCTGGAGCAGTCCTTACTATCTCTCGACAACTTGTCTCCGATTCAGATATTCCATAAAATCATTGAACAGCAAGAGCACAGACAGTTGCAAATCTCCTTGGCCAATATCATGATCGGTTACACATACGATCTTGAGACGATGCTGAGCGATTCAAGCATACTCATTGATAAATACAACAAGGAATATCTGATGTCGATTCCAGCATAATCGATATGAGCGACGTAACGTAAAATAATTACAGCCAGTTAAGGAGAGAATGGGGATGGAATCAATAGCAGATGACAGAGTGCTACGGAATCTTGAAAAGATCGATCAGGTACTCAAGAAGTCGTATCAGCAACTCATGGAAATCATCTCAGGGAGCGGCTACCATATGGACATCTATACAACAGGAACTGTCAAGAGGTCATTATCTCTCGCGAATGCTTTTGTCCTTCTTATTCGCAACCACAACTTCTTCGTGCCATCAGCGCTTCTTCGCCTCCAGATGGACAACTGTCTGAGGTACCATGCGACGTATCTTGTCGCTGACCCTGATGAATTTGCAGAAGCCATATTGAATGGTGATCGGGTAGATCATTATAGGGATCGAAAGAACAAAAGGATGAGAGATGGATATCTTGTAGATTCATTATCTGATCAATATCCATGGGTTCGCCTACTTTATTCTGAAGCTTGCAGGGATATCCATCTTTCAGATAAGCACCTTCTTTCGATTTTTTCTTACTCTGATCCGGAATCATTCATTTCGCATATGGAGGTGTCACCATTTGACCGTCACATCGATTCTGACGTATGGAATCGACTTATTGATCATTTCATCATGATCACTGCGCTCTTGAATACTCTTGTAGAGGGGTGGGTTAGGGAGAAGCACTCACGCAAGAGCGACTCTGACTCACCCAAATAATACCCAAGGCCATTACCCATCCAGAGCACCGGTAGGGTACAGAAACGTTCGTCGC